>CAJXVZ010000091.1 GCA_913062845.1 uncultured Psychroflexus sp. | reverse complement strand
TTGTCTTTTTCATTAGTTAATTCTAAATTTGACAAGTTATTAACATTTTTTGTGTCAACGTATATCATGAGACATCATACACTTTACACTTTGTACTTTTTACTTTGTACTTTACACTTTACATTTTTCACTTTGTACTTTGTATTTCTTGCTTTGCATTGCACCGGCTTAGGGATAGGAACGGCATCCCGCATCATAATGCGGATATAGTGGATAGCCCGCCCGAAGCCCCAAAAAATTTAAATTCTTAACAGGAATAGAAAAATTTTCTTCTTCTCGTTGGATTAATTCATATTTTTGCGCCATGGCAAATACACAAGACAAATTCAAACAGGTAATCTCACACGCCAAGGAATACGGCTATATCTTTGGTTCGAGTGAAATATATGATGGGTTAAGCGCGGTTTATGACTATGGTCAAAACGGGGTTGAACTCAAAAACAACATCAAAGACTACTGGTGGAAGAGCATGACGCAGCTTCACCAAAATATTGTCGGACTGGATGCAGCCATCCTTATGCATCCCAAAACATGGAAAGCTTCAGGACATGTTGATGCGTTTAATGATCCATTGATAGATAACAAAGATTCAAAAAAACGCTATCGTGCTGATGTGTTAATTGAAGATTATGTTGAAAAGCTTGAGCAAAAAGCCCAGAAAGAAATTAGTAAAGCCAAAAAACGATTTGGCGACAAATTTGATGAAGAGCAATTTGTAAGCACACATCCACGTGTGGTAAAATACAGAAAGCAGTCTAAAGAAATTTTAGAGCGTCTGGCAAAATCTTTAACTGAAGAGAAATTAGCTGATGTAAAAGCTTTAATTGAGGAGTTGGACATTGCATGTCCTGCTTCAGGTTCAAGAAACTGGACCGATGTGAAGCAGTTCAACCTCATGTTTGGCACAAAACTCGGTGCTTCAGCAGAATCTGCTTCTGATTTGTACTTAAGACCGGAAACCGCTCAGGGTATTTTCGTCAATTTTGCAAACGTACAAAAGACAGGCAGAATGAAGATTCCTTTTGGCATTGCTCAAATCGGTAAAGCCTTTAGGAATGAGATCGTAGCCAGACAGTTCATTTTCAGACAAAGAGAATTTGAACAAATGGAAATGCAATTCTTTGTCAAACCCGGTGAAGAACTGAAATGGTTTGACTATTGGAAAGCACAAAGGCAAAAATGGCATGACTCACTTGGTCTGGGTAAAGAAAATTACCGCTTCCACGATCACGAAAAATTAGCCCACTATGCTAATGCCGCAACAGATATTGAATTCGATTTTCCATTTGGTTTTAAAGAACTGGAAGGTATTCATTCAAGAACAGATTTTGACCTGAAGGCTCATGAAGAACTTTCCGGCAAAAAACTTCAGTTTTATGATCATGAAGAAGGTGAATCTTATACGCCATATGTCATTGAAACTTCAATTGGTTTGGACAGAATGTTTTTAGCTGTATTTTCTGCGGCACTTCAGGATGAAGAGCTTGAAGATGGATCTTCGAGAACAGTCTTGAAATTACCATCAATCCTGGCTCCGGTCAAAGCTGCTGTTTTACCTTTGTTAAAAAGGGATGGTCTTCCTGAGATCGCAGAAAAAATTGTAGAGGATCTCAAATGGGATTTCAACATTGCCTACGATGAAAAAGATGCCGTTGGTCGCCGCTACAGAAGACAAGATGCGGCAGGAACACCATTTTGCATTACCGTGGATCATGACACAAAAGATGATAATACGGTAACGATAAGACATCGTGATACCATGGAACAGAAACGTGTGAAGATTGAAAACCTGAAACAAATCCTTACCGAGGAACTCAGTTACAAAAAGTGGCTTAGTGCTTAACTTTTTAAAGGGTATTTTTACACATTGTAGTGTTACTTATTTAAATTCATTATAGATAATATTTAAATAATTTAACATTATGATAACTTTTTAAGGTGTAACAAATTATTCATTTAATCGTCTTAAAGATTAAAGCCGTTTTTATGATTGAGATCAAAGAATTACACAAATCTTATAAAGTAGGTAAAAATTCTCTACATGTCCTTAAAGGGATAAATTTCTCGGTCAAAGAAGGTGAGCTTGTGTCAATTATGGGATCATCAGGTTCCGGGAAATCCACATTACTCAATATTCTGGGAATGTTAGACGAAGCTGATTCCGGTTCATATCACCTCGATGGCGTTCAAATCAAAAATCTTTCAGAAAAAGTTGCAGCTAACTACCGCAACAAGTTTCTTGGCTTCATATTTCAGTCTTTTAATCTTATCAACTATAAAAATGCTTTAGATAACGTGGCTTTACCCTTATATTATCAAAACGTAGGTAGAAGGGAAAGGACAGACATTGCGATGTCTTATCTTGAGAAGGTAGGCCTTGCAGATTGGGCGAAACATTTACCAACAGAACTTTCCGGTGGTCAGAAACAACGTGTGGCAATCGCGCGAGCACTTGCCGGACAGCCCAAAGTTATCCTTGCCGATGAGTTGACCGGTGCTTTGGACACCAGAACTTCATACGAGATCATGGATCTTATCCAGCAAATCAATGATGAAGGTAAAACCATATTGGTGGTCACCCATGAGGAAGATATCGCCGAAATGACAAAACGTATTGTAAATCTAAAAGATGGGATTATCATAGACGACAAGAAAGTAAATCAGGTAAAAGCTATGGCCAATGTTTAGTATAGAGCGCTGGACCGAAGTATTTGATGCCATTAGAAAGAACAAGTTACGTACATTTCTGACTGGTTTTTCTGTGGCTATTGGTATTTTGATTCTTGTTCTTCTTTTAGGTGTTGGTGAAGGCATGAAGAATGGTGTTGAAGAACAATTTGAACAAGATGCCAAAAACAGAATTTCTATCTGGACCGGAGTAACCAGTGTGGAATACAAAGGTTTAAATCCGGGTCGAAGAATCCAGATGGAAAATAAGGACTATGAAATTCTGGTTAGCAATTACGGTGAGGAGTTTGAATATAAATCCTCAATGAACCGGAACTGGAATGCCGTATTCTCTCATGAAAACAATACGGGAAGCTACAGAATAGAGGGTGTTTTACCGGATTATCAGTTTCTTGAAAACGCCGGAATGATACAGGGACGATTCATCAATTTTGAAGATCAGGAAAACTACACCAAACATGTCGTCATTGGAAAGAAAGTCCGAAGTGAGCTATTTGAAGATAAAAACCCTTTGGGCAAATTGATCAAGAGTAATGGTATTAATTACAAGGTAGTCGGCGTTTACCAGGATCCGGGTGGTGACAGAGAAGAATCCAGAATATTTTTGGCATTGTCTACCATGCAAAAAGTTTTCGGCCGCGGAAATGATATTGCCAATATTTCATTCACCCTGCCTAAGGAAAGTAATTATGAAGTAGCCCTTGAAAAGTCCAGTGCATTGGTCAATGAGATTGAAACTATATTAAAAGGTAAACATACGGTAGCGCCATTTGATACTTCGGCGATAAGAGTAAATAATTCGATAGAAAACGCTAAACAGTTTTACGACCTCACAGATAATATCAATTTGTTTTTCTGGGGTGTTGGCATTGCCAGTTTATTAGCCGGTATCATTGGTGTGAGCAATATCATGCTGATCATAGTTAAAGAAAGAACCAAAGAAATCGGTATAAGAAAAGCACTTGGCGCAAAACCGGGAAGTATCATATGGATGATTCTGCACGAATCTATATTTATAACTTCAATTTCCGGTTTTATAGGGTTATTGTTAGGATTGTTATTGTTAGAATCAGTAGGTTCGCTTATTCAATCAGAATTTATTTCTAATCCTGAAGTTAATTTGAATGTTGCAATATCAACCGTAATAGTATTAGTAATTGCAGGAGCAATAGCCGGTTTTTTCCCGGCGAGACGTGGTGCAAAGATAAAACCAATAGTAGCCTTAAGAGACGAATAATATGTTTAGTAAAGATAAATGGTCTGAAGTCATACAGGCCCTGACATCCAATGTTTTCAGAACCATACTCACTGCTTTTGGTGTGTTTTGGGGAATATTTATACTTTGTCTTCTGCTTGCAGCCGGAAACGGACTTCAAAATGGTGTTACGCAAGGTTTTGCGGGTATGTCAGCCAACTCTATGTTCATGTGGACACAACCAACCACAAAACCTTATGATGGCCTGCCGGAAGGCAGAAGATATAATTTCAAAATTGAAGATGTCGCCGCTATTGAAAATAATGTAGAGGGCTTAAAGTACGTATCTCCACGAAATCAATTAGGTGGTTTTGGTGGCGCCAATAATGTCACAAGAGGGTTAAAAACAGGAGCTTACAATGTTTACGGGGATTATCCTGAAATCATTGAACAAGAACCAACTGATATCATTAAAGGTCGTTTTATCAACTACAATGATATTGAAGAAAAACGTAAGGTTGCAGTGATAGGTAAAGGCGTTCAAAGTGAGTTATATGAGTACGGCGAAGAAGTTCTTGGCACTTACGTGAAGATACAGGGTGTAAACTTTATGGTAATCGGTGTGTATGAGAAAAAGACAGCAACCCGCGGTGACATTGAAGAAGAACAGAAGAAAATATTTGTGCCTTTTACGGCATTCTCCAGAGCATTCAACTATGGAAATCTGGTGAGTTGGATGGCCATTACTGCAGAAGATGATGAATCTATTACTGCTCTGAAAAGCAGTGTGTTTGAGGTTATTAAGGAAAGACATCGTATTAATCCGGAGGACAATAATGCCATAGGCAACTTTGACCTTTACGAACAATTTCAAAAAATATCAGGTCTTTTTACAGCACTGGATTTTGTAGCCTATTTTGTTGGCTTACTCGTATTAATGTCTGGTGTTATTGGGATAAGTAACATCATGTTGATTGTTGTTAAAGAGCGTACAAAAGAGATAGGTGTAAGAAGAGCTTTAGGCGCGACACCATGGCAAATAAGAGGTCAGATCCTATTTGAATCGGTATTTTTGACCATCATTGCCGGCATGGCCGGTATATCCTTTGCAACACTTTTTCTCTACGTTGTAAATTATTTTCTTGAAAGCATGCCAAGTGAGGACATGATGTTTTTAAATCCAAGTGTAGATTTTTTAACTGTATTAGTTGCATTAGGCATATTAATAATAGCTGGTCTGATTGCAGGTTTCATACCAGCGCAAAACGCCATAAGAGTAAAACCTGTAGAAGCATTAAGAACTGAATAACATAAATATTTTCCAAACCATATACCATGAAAAAAACCGTAACCGTAATCGTACTTCTACTAATAGTAGCTATTTTTGGTTTTTCTATATTTTATCTCTACCAAAAAGAACAGGAACCACCTGTAAAATTTGCGACTGAGACACCTACTGTAGAAACTATTGTCAAAGAAACAGTAGCCACAGGCACGATAATTCCCAGAGAAGAAGTTCCTGTAAAACCAAACATATCAGGAATTATCGACGAATTGTTCGTCAAAGCCGGTGATACTGTGAAGGCAGGACAGCTTGTAGCTCAGCTTAAGGTTGTTCCAAACGTAAACAACCTGAATAACGCCAAAAACCAAATTCGTACAGCCAGAATAAATCTTGAAAACGAAACGAAGATTTACAACAGGCAGAAAGAGCTTTTTGAAAAAGGAGTGATCTCGGCCAATGATTTTGACCAGGCCCAACGCTCATTTGATATCGCAAAGCAAAACCTGAGAGCAGCCGAAGAAACCTTTGAAATTGTAAAAAATGGGACCATTGCAGGTATTGGCGATGCTGCCACAACAGAAATCAAAGCTACCATTTCGGGTATGATACTTGATGTCCCTGTTAAAGTCGGTAATCAGGTTATTGAAGCCAACAATTTTAATGAGGGAACAACTCTGGCAACGATAGCGAATACGAATGATATGATATTCCAAGGTAAAATAGATGAATCTGAAGTTGGAAAAATCAAAGAAGGTCTTCCGCTTGAAATTACCATAGGCGCACTTGAGGGCAAAAAGTTTGATGCCGTTCTGGATTATATTGCTCCTCAGGGTGTTGAGGAGAACGGTGCAGTTCAATTTGAAATTGAAGGTACCCTTTCAAGTAAAAAGGACGATGTATTCATTAGAGCCGGTCTCAGTGCCAATGCCTCCATTATTTTAGAAAAAGCTGAAGAGGTTATCGCAATTAAAGAATCTCTGGTTCAATTTGACGATGAGACAAAGGAGCCTTTCGTTGAAGTTGAAGTCGGAGATCAGAAATTTGAAAGGAAAGATGTTGAATTAGGCATTAGTGATGGTATTAATGTAGAAGTGAAGAAAGGCCTGACCAAAGAGGATAAAATAAAGGTCTGGAATAAGACCAAAGAAACTTTCCAGGGCAGAGGCAGAAGAGGATAATTGTATAAACCAAACCAAAATGACACAAAGATTTTTAATTTTAATATTAGGTCTATCTGTAACATTTTCATATGGACAGGATAGTCCTAAGAAATGGACATTAGAAGCCTGTATATCATACGCTTTTGAAAATAATATCAGTATAAAACAGTCTCAACTAGATATTGAAGATGCTGATATTAATGAAAAGGATGCCTATGGAAATTTTATGCCAAACTTTAATATTAATGCCAATAATAGCTGGAATACCGGTCTTTCTACTAACGTCACCACCGGTGTGCTTGAAAATCAGACCGCACGAAACTTTTCATTCGGTGGAACGGTTGGCATAGGTCTTTTTAACGGACTGGATAACTGGAAAAGATTGCAAAGGGCCAAATTATCGAGACTGGCCAGCCAATATTCATTGGAGCAAATGGAAGATGATATCGCCCTGGCAGTTGCTAATGCCTATCTTCAGGTTTTGGTGAGCAAGCAAACCCGGGATCTTCTGATCCAACAAAATCAAATCACCGTACAACAGCTGGAACAGACGCAATTACAGATTGATGCAGGTACGGTTCCTCAAGGTGATATTTTAGAACTCGAAGCAACTGATGCCGACGAAAAGAGACAAATTATTGTGGCTGAGAATGATGTAAAGATATCTCTGGTAAGCCTCGCGCAATTGTTATTGATAGACGATTATGAAAACTTTGAAATTGCAGACGAATCTTACGATGTTCCTATTACAGATTTAATAAACAGAGATATTGATGAGATTATTGAGCAGGCCAGAAAGGAACGTTATGAAATTTTACTTGCCGAAACCAATCTGGACATTGCCAAAAAAGACCTTGAAGTCGCCAGAAGTGCTTATTATCCGAGTTTAAATGGTTTCTTCAACTACAATACCAGAGAAAACAACATCGGAGGCTCAGAAATTGGCGGTATTGACCCGGATAACCCAACCAGGCAAATCGGTACTGTAGAGTCTACCGGTGAAGCTGTTGTTGCGCCTAATCCCATATTCGTTGAAACCGCACCAAGACCATTTTTTGATCAGCTTTCCAGAAATGATGGATTATCTTACGGCTTACAATTGAACATTCCTGTTTTTAACGGCCTGTCTGTACGCAATAATGTCAAGAGAAATAAAATTAATGTACAGCGCGTGGAGACCAGACTGGAACAAGCAGAACTAGATTTAGAGTCTAATGTATATCAGGCTTACGTCGATGCTCAGGGAGCTGCAAAGGCCTATGAAGCTGCTCAAAAAGCGGTAGATGCACAGCAAATTGCTTTTGACTTCGCTCAGGAAAGGTTTGAAGTAGGTTCCAGTAACGCTTTTGAGCTGAATCAGTCGAAAATACGGCTGACCAATGCTCAAAACAGATTAATTCAGGCCAAATACGATTATATTTTTAGAATTAAAGTTTTAGAACTATTCTTTGGCGAAAGACCAGTAGAGTAAAATATGAGCTATATCCTAAATATAGAAACATCTACAACAAATTGTTCTGTGGCTATATCGAAAGACGAAGATGTGCTTTCAGTCGTAGAAGAGGACAGTAAAAAATACTCTCATGCAGAACAATTACATCTTTTTATTGAAAAAGCGATAGCGGATGCAGGCATTATAAAGCAGGATTTGGATGCGGTGGCCATTAGCAAAGGTCCGGGCTCTTACACCGGTCTTAGAATTGGTGTTTCGTCTGCAAAAGGACTGGCTTATAGTCTGGATATACCCTTAATAAGTGTTTCAACCCTGGCATCGCTGGCAGCTCAGGCACATGATTACGACATTGTCATACCCATGATTGATGCCAGAAGGATGGAAGTTTATACCCAAACTTTTGAGGCCAACCTTGAAGCTAAAAACGATATTGAAGCTAAAATTCTGGATGAAACTTCTTTTTCTGAATATCAAGATGGTCAGAAAAAAGTTTGTTTTATTGGTAATGGTGTTCAAAAATTTGAAAATATTGCGCAATTCAAAGACCATGTTTTTTTTATAAATGCCAATCCAGGCGCAAGAGAGATGGCTTTGTTTTCTTCTCAAAAAAATAAGCAACAGCTTTTTGAAGATGTTGCTTACTTTGAGCCTTTTTACTTGAAGGATTTTGTAGCGGGTAAGTAAAACTTAAAGTGCGTTATAATATGTTACCAGCTGTATCAATTGATTTTCTATCTCCTCATCTGTTCCTCTGAATTTCAATCTCTGAGAGTCTATGTATCCCCTTAGATCATCTCTTTTATCTTTTGGAAACACATCCAAAATTCTCTTTTTATGAGCCTTGGCAACTGCAAATTCGTCTTCCAGTTTAATGATGTAAAACAATTCAAAATTGAAGCTTGGAAAAATATCATTTTCATATGAAGAAGTTGCAACGGAACCAGGGTCAAATTTTTTATGGTATCTCTTGTAAAGTACAGCCTCTTCCTCTGAACTGGTTAGTTCTACAACATATCCTTTGCCATGTTCAAAATGATCCACATTGAGCAAATCAGATTCAATCAATACAAACCTTTCTCCTCCATATTCATATTCAAACCTTTTTGTTCTTTCTAGAAGTTTAAATCCTTCATCAGTCCCATTGGGATAAATTTTAAATACATCATTGTAAGCATCGTATTTCATCTTTGATTGAACTTTATTCTTTAAAGCCGTATCTATAAAATATCCTTGTGAAACCTCTTCATCTAAGTACAATGAGCCACTATGACCATCTAAGAATGGCCTCTCCAGACTCGTATAACTAATAGCATGAGCATTCGTATAATCAATATACACATACATGTCTCTTAAAATTTGCGAATGAGCAGCAAATGAAAATAATAAAACCGAAAGAAAACTGAACATCTTGATCATGATTAAATTTTTTAAGTTAATATGTAAATATGAAACAATCTTCATGCCATTTTTTTTGTATTCAATTGCATTTTGGCCAATAAAAAAGCAGATGTGATAATTAACATCTGCTTTTTTACAAATATGATTTCTAATTTTATAGCGAATTGTAATATCTTACCAATTGAATCATATCATTTTGGACTTCCTTATCAGAGCCTTTGAACCTTAAGCCTTTATCTTTGATAAAATCTTTAAGCTGTGATTGCTTATTTGATGGAAAAGCGTCCAAAACCCTTTTTCTATGGCTTTCGGCTACTACAAATTTATTATCCATTTTTATAAGGAACATCATTTCATCACTTATGCTTGGTGGAATGTCCGCGCCGTATGAAGTTGAAGCCTTTTTACCCTGATTTAAGCTCTTGTAATATCTTTTGTACAATGTTACACCTGCGTCAGGTTGAGTGAGCTCAACAACATAGCCATTCCCGGAAGTATAATGCTCAACGTTTAGAGCGTCTGTTTGTATTAAAACAAATTTTTCTCCATTGATTGTATATTGAAATCTCGGGGTACGCTCAAGTGTTTTCAGGCTTTCATCACCAGGATTAAGCTGAATTTCAAACACATCATTGTAAATATCGTACCTCAAATTGGTTTGGGCCTTATTTTCTGCCTTGGTGTCCACAATGTATCCTGTAACAAATTCTTCAATCAGGAATGGCGAACCTTTGACATCATTTATATCAAATTTATCATTCCCTTTAAAATTCATGTAAAATGAATCTGCAATATCCCTGTAATCCCTAAAGCCCATCAATTCTGCCTGAGCATAAGAAGTAAATGAGATTGTAAAAACGAGTAAACCTATTAAATAATTTTTCATGATATATTTTTTTAGTGTTACTAAAATTAACAAATACTATTCCTTAATTAGATTTAAAATGTTAACAATATTATAATAATTTAAGCCAATGCCTTCTTTAATAAAATCTCTTTCTTTATAAAATCCCAGAGTTCCAATCTTTTTTGAAGCGCCTTTACAGCTGTGCTTTCAACCGAATTCCATTTGGCTTCATCTTCACCACATAAGCTTTTTAGCATTTTTATGGCCATAGGGCCGTGTTCATCGGCATCTATTTCGATATGACGTTCAAAATAGTATTTAAATTTTGAGATATTGTGTTCGGGAAATCTACTCTGGATATTGCCAATAATCTCAGTAAACATATCCGGTATAAGGTCTTCTCTTCCATATGTAAATGCCGAAAGAATTTCCGGCGTATCATTATGAAATATGGTATTGAAGGTAAAGATCAAAAAAGACTTTACCGGTTGTGGTAGATCAGAAGCTGAAATTACCAGAAATATATCCGTACCGTGTTCCAGCTGAGAAATAATTTCATTGATGATATGAGTAGACGCCTTCAAATCTTCCATAGCTTCTACATACATTTCAAAATGGCTCTGTCTCTCCCCATTCAGATTAATATCCGATTCTTCTGCAAGGACAATATCATTGATCAGATAAGTATATTCCGAGGAAGTTTTAGCAGGTATCCAGGGTACATTCACGCAACTTAATCTTTGTTGTAATGATTTTGCCAGAGACATAAAATCCCATACGGCATAAATATGATACTCTGTAAATATCTTTAGATCTTCTGGTGTCTCAATAAATTTATAAAGGTCGTGGTCTATTAATTTTTGCCTTACAGGTTTTATGCTTTTATTGATCTTTTCGATATGAGTCATAGCCATGTAAATAAATTAAAACTTGAATTAAATTAAAGCTCAAAGAAACTGATTCTGGCAGCCGTACACAACTTATTTAAACGCCGAAATACCTGTAATGTCAAAACCTGTTATCAGTAAATGGATATCGTGAGTACCCTCATAAGTCACAACACTTTCCAGATTCATCATATGCCTCATGATAGAATAATCTCCGGTAATACCCATGCCACCCAGAACTTGTCTGGATTCTCTGGCGATTTTTAAGGCTATTTCCACATTATTTCTTTTCGCCATAGAGATCTGAGCAGAGTTGGCTTTACCTTCATTTTTTAACTGTCCTAAGCGCAAAGCAAGAAGCTGGGCTTTTGTAATTTCTGTAAGCATTTCTGCCAATTTCTTTTGTTGAAGCTGAAAACCTGCAATAGGTTTACCGAATTGCTCTCTTTCTTTCGCATACCTTAAAGCCGTATCGTAACAGTCCATTGCCGCTCCTACAGCGCCCCATGCTATGCCGTAGCGTGCTGAATCCAGACATGACAAAGGAGCACCCAAACCACTTTTCCCGGGCAAAAGGTTCTCTTTAGGCACTTTTACATTGTCAAAAATTAATTCTCCTGTGGCAGAGGCTCTCAATGACCATTTATTGTGAGTTTCTGGTGTAGAAAACCCTTCCATACCTCTTTCAACAAGTAGTCCGTGGATTCTTCCATCTTCATTTTTTGCCCAAACCACAGCCACATCGGCAAAGGGCCCGTTGGATATCCACATTT
>CAJXVZ010000090.1 GCA_913062845.1 uncultured Psychroflexus sp. | reverse complement strand
CGCTATAAAAAATCGCTGTACATACGATTAACAAAGAATTTCAAAGAACTTTTATTTATCTTTAGTGCCCACTAGTGATATACTTTATAAAATACTAGTCAGGCCTAAGTCTTAAATTTTTGGTATAAATTAAGCATTACTACAATTTTTGAAAGGAATTAACTTAATTTGGTTTATCATCCTCCATAATTATCCTGTTTTTCGCAAAACTCCCGGGATAATTTTTTTGAATATACTCTATCATTTTTTCTCTTATAAATACCCTTAATTCCCATGCTTTTGGCGATGTATTGGCACTGACCAGGATTCTGAGTTCCATATAATTCTCCTTCGCATCGGTAACCTGTATCACATTCACTTTGCCATCCCAATACTCTGAACTTTCTAATAGTCTGGTCAATTCGGCTCTTAATTTGTCCAGGGGAATGTTGTAGTCCGTGTACAAAAAAACGGTCCCCATTATATCTGCAGTGGTACGCGTCCAGTTCTGAAAAGGTTTTTCAAGAAAGTAAGAACTCGGTAAAACAAGACGTCTCTTATCCCAAATTCTTACGACAACATAAGTCAGGTTAACTTCTTCAATCCATCCCCATTCGCCTTCTACAACTACGGTATCATCTATTCTAAATGGCTGGGCAATAGCAATCTGTATACCGGCGAGGACTGCACCTACCATTTTTCGAGCTGAAAGTCCTACTATGATACCAACTACACCTGCAGAAGCAAAAACACCAACGCCTATTTCTCTGATGCTTTCAACAGAAATAAGCATGAGTCCAATGGTTATTACAATAATTATAAAAACAATTACTTTTTCTAAGAGATTAACCTGTGTGTGTAGTTTTCTGTACCTGAGATTGTTTTCAATGTTTATATCATATTTTGCTAACAGCCTGCGCTTTAAAATCTTGATAAATTCAATGACAATCCATGAAGAGCATGCGATCTTTAAGATCCTGGTTGTTACCATGATATCCTGCGATAACCAAAAAGAATCTTCATCCAGTTCATTAAATATCAGTCTGTAGAACTATAAGAATATTAAAAATAAAAAGCCAATTGTTAACCTGATAAATTTTTTCATTTTAACTAAATTATTGACTAAAATATGATTTTGTAAGAATAATATCTAATTATAGTTGTTTATTCTTAAAAAAAATAGAAAATATGATTAGGAATATGATGTGATCGCGCAGGCGACGATACCGGCAGTTTCGGTTCTTAGTCTTTTATCTCCCAAGCTCACTGCTTTAAAGCCTTGGGAAAGGGCGAGCTTAATTTCTTCAGGACTAAAATCACCTTCCGGACCAATAAGGATTAATATCTTATCATGCTTTCTTCTTTCACTTTGAAAAAGCCTTTTTTGATCATCTTCACAATGGGCAATACAAGTATTATAGCCGTCGAAATTTGAATTTATAAATGTTTTAAAATCCCTTAATTCATTTAATTTTGGTAGGTGACAACGTTGAGATTGCTTCATAGCACTTTGAATAATTTTTTGACAACGGCTATTGTTTAATCTTTTTCTTTCACTGTTTTCAGAAATAATAGGGGAGATTTCTGTTATGCCAATTTCTGTAGACTTTTCAAGAAAGTATTCAAACCTGTCAGCAGATTTTGTTGGTGCTATAGCAATATGGAGGTCATAAGGCAATGGTGGTTCAGAAAATGTTTCCAGAATATTTATTTCACAACGTTTAGAGATAATATTGGAGATTTCTGCTTTACAAACATCTCCCATACCATTTGTCACAAAGATTATATCACCTTTATTTTTTCGAAGCACTCTCAAAATATGATTACTTTCATTGGCCTCAATCAAAAAAGTGGCATTATCAAAAGCTAGATGTCGGTCAAAAAACAGTTGCATTATTTAGTCTGTTTTAGTTTGTAAAACCAACACTTCTGTAATATCGGTTGGCGCATGTGTTTTTTGTACAAAATAGTAGGCATTGTTTTGAGCGATTTCAAATTCGAAGATCTCTTCAGCCAATCTGTTATTTGATGTAGCACCTGAAAAAAAGTTGGGATCGGTCTTTCCCTGCTTAAACCAGCCTGAATCACCGCCAACACCTTTCTTATAATCCATGGAATATTGCATGGCAACACTCTTGAAGGCTGTGTTCTCCAATAGGCGTCGTACTTTATCGAGATAAGCTTCAAATTTTTGTTCAGATTCAAATTTTGATTTGTCGATATAGATATATCTTACCCTATAGTGAGGTATTTCCTGTTTGCTCAGGATTTCATAATTGAGTTGATAATAGCCCCTGTCGACCTTTTTCTTTTTGCCTTCACGCATTTTAAGCAATTGGCTGGCCAGTCTGGTCTTGTGTTTTTCAGCATTAAAAATTTCCAGTTTTCCCTGATTTCTGTATTCATCCAGTTCTGATTCGCTAAGCTCAAAATCTGAAGATAAGCTTTCATATTTTTGATTGAACAAGCTTCTTTGCGCGTATAAGTTAAAACATAAGGCAAAGAAAATAAAGGATAGTATTAAATGCTTCATAATTCAAATCTGGCTTTGGAAGTCGTTGAAAAATCAGTAAATTCCTGATTCAGATATTTGTAATAACCAACAATGGCAATCATTGCGGCGTTGTCTAAACAATATTCAAAATTTGGTATATAGCAGTCCCAACCCAATTTATTTTCAGCGTCTTTAAGAGCATTTCTGATGCCGGAATTTGCAGAAACACCACCACCAATAGCAATGCGATTTATACCTGTTTCTTTAACGGCCATTCTTAACTTGTCCATGAGTATTTCTACTACTGTTTTTTGGAAAGAGGCACAGAGATCTTCTATATTTTCTTCTACAAACTCAGGATTTTGTTTTCTTTCTTTTTGCAGGAAATAAAGTACGGCTGTCTTAAGGCCACTAAAGCTAAAATCCAGCCCTTTTACATTCGGTTTTGAAAAGCTGAATCTGTCGGGATCACCCTGCTTAGCCAATTTATCAATTAAGGGGCCAGCCGGATATCCCAATCCCATCATCTTACCACACTTATCAAAGGCTTCTCCCACGGCATCATCCAGAGTATTACCAATGACTTCCATTTTGAAATGATTACTGACCTTTATAATTTGTGTGTGGCCGCCGCTTATGGTCAAGGCTAAAAAAGGAAATTGAGGTGCAGGTTTTTCATTGTCATCTATAAAATGCGCCAATATATGCGCCTGCATATGGTGAACATCTATAAGCGGTATATTCAGTCCCATCGCCAGGGACTTTGCAAAAGAAGAACCAACCAACAGCGAACCAAGCAATCCCGGACCTTTGGTAAAGGCTATAGCAGATAAGTCTTCTTTTTTTATGCCGGCTGTTTTCAAAGCCTGATCTACAACAGGGACAATATTTTTTTGATGTGCTCTGGATGCCAATTCCGGAACAACGCCACCATAAGCCTCGTGTATTGATTGGTTGGCAATAAAATTGCTCAGTTTTTTGTTATTTCTAAAAACAGCAGCAGAGGTGTCATCGCAGGAAGATTCTATGGCTAAAATGTAGATATTTTCGTTTTCCATAACTCAAACAGGCACAATTCTTGAATTAGTAAGCAAAGCTAAGATTTTTAGACATATAATATGGTCTATTAAATGTATATTTGTTTTTAAAACCCAAAAGTTATCTTCAGGAAGATTTTTCATATCGTAAAGCGAATCCTGGTAGCAATCCTGCTGCTTTTTTTGCTTATTGTCCTGGTTTTTCTCATTCCGGGAGTTCAAACTTACACGGCTCAAAGATTGACTGAAAACTTAAATGAATCTTATGGCACAAAAATTAATATTGATAAAATTAAAATAAACATTAATGCCGATGTTGAACTTAAGGGTGCTTTGATCATAGATCACAAAAACGATACGCTTTTTTTTGCAGAAGGTATTAAATCTTCGGTTTTTAATATATCCAATCTGATTTCTGAGAATAACCTGGACCTTAGCAGCACAGATATTGAAGGCTTAAAATTTAATCTTGTCCAATACAAAGATGAAAATTCTGATAATCTTTCTCAGTTTTTGGAAAAGCTTGAAAGTCCCCAGAGGCCTGATGCTGAGAAAAAAGTCTTCAGTCTACACGTAGATGACATAATTCTTTTAAACAGTGAAGTAAATATTATTAATTATAATAAAAATACTCCGGAAATTTTTAGCATAAGTGATCTTGGGCTTGACCTGGAAAACGTTAATATCGTTGGTTCAGATATAAGTATCGGCATAAATTCATTGTCTGGTGTTACAGGATTTGGATTGCAAATTGACAGGCTAAGCTCTAAATTTTACATGAACGACAATGAGATGCGCCTGGACAATTTAGAGCTGGAAACACCCAATTCATCAATAGCTACAGATTTAAAATTTTCTTATAAGTCCGGCGATTGGGCAGATTTTGAAGAAAAGGTAAGAATAACTGCCAATTTTGATGATGATATTGTTTCAACAACAGACCTCAAATATTTTTACGATGAGTTTGGGAACTATGAGGAATTGAAATTATCAGGAGACTTAGATGGCACCTTAAATAATTTTACTTTGAAAAATGCGGAAATATCCGGAATCCAGAGAAGTGAAATTAGAGGAGATATTCAGTTTTATAATGTGACAGACGGTGATAAGTTTACTTTAGAAACCGATTATATAGATATCAGTACAAACTACTTCGATCTTAAGAGGCTTCTGCCAGATATCCTTGGAGAAAATTTACCTGAATTTATCAAATACATAGGTAACTTTAACGTAAAAGGAAAAACCTATCTGAAATCCCGCGATTTAAATGCCGATCTGGACATCATCTCTGCCGTTGGTAATGGTGATATAGAATTGAAATTCATTGATCTTGATTTATCAGAAGATGTACAGTACGAAGGACGCATAAACTTGAAGAACTTCAATCTTGGTAAGGTTTCTCAATCAAAAAAACTGGGCTTATCCAGCTTTAATGTCTATGTAAAAGGCAAAGGCTTTTCAGCAGAATCCCTCGACACTGAAGTAATTGGTAAAATTAAAAATATACAAATCAACAATTACAACTATACCGATATCAATATAGACGGTAATTTAAAATATCCGATCTTTGACGGTGTTCTCGAAAGTCTGGACCCAAATTTTCTGTTTGATTTTGAGGGTGTTGTAGATGCGAGTCAAAGCATTAATTCATTCAAATTCAAATCCCAAATTAAATATGCTGACTTATATAAATTGAATTTTATTAAAAAAGACGAGAATTCAATTTTTAAAGGAAATGTAGATATAGATTTGAGAGCCACCTCGATAGATGATGCCGTTGGAAAGATCTCTTTTGAAGAATTTACTTATAATAATTCTTTTGATGATTACAGCTTTGGTGATTTTGTGATTGAATCCGCAATAGAAAATGACACACAAGAGATTACCATAAATTCTAAAGATGTGATAAACGGAAGACTTTACGGTAAATATTTATTGTCTGAGTTACCGGAATTCATTGAAGTATCTTTCAAGAACCTCTACTTTAGAAATATTGTCAATAGAAAATTCAACAATAAAAGCATCAATTTTGAATTTCAGATCAACAATAAAGTCGTAGAAGCTTTTTTTCCTGAAATCAGTATTGAACCAAATACTTTTTTAAATGGAAAAATATCATCAAATGAAGATGAAATGAAAATAAGATTTGTTTCTCCGGCCATCAGATATAAGGATAACATCTTTGAAGATGTACAAATTCAATTGGATAAACAAAACCCTTATTTTGACACTTATATTGAAATTGCCAATGTTCAAAATCCGGTTTACAATCTGTCAAAGGTCAATTTGATTAATGTAAAATTGAATGACACCTTGTTCTTCAGGACAGAGTTTGAAGGCGGTCAGGATAGCAGAGACAGCTATAACCTAAGTTTTTATCAGACCTATGATGAAAAAGAAAATACCGTTGTCGGCATTCAAAAATCAGAATTGTACTTTAAAAACAAATCATGGGAAATAAACAGGGAAAAGTTAGGTAATAATAGAATTGTATTGGAGCCTGGTCTGCAAAATTTTGTTTTTGATTCAATTATGGTCACACATAAGAATCATTACATTGCTTTAAATGGTGTAATGAGAGATTCAACATATAAAGACCTTAATTTGAGACTTAAACAAGTTGAGCTTAACAACATCACACCGTACATCGACAGCCTGAATCTCAAAGGACTCGTTAATGGTGAATTGAATTTGTATCAGAATAAAAATATCTATAAACCAAATCTGAATGTATTAATAAAAGATTTTGAGGTCAATGACCTCAGGTATGGAACTCTAAAAGTCGATGCCAATGGAAATAAAGATCTTTCTGATTTTGATGTCAGAGCATATATTTCAGACCAACAGAGAAATTATTTAACTGCAAAGGGAAAGATAAAAACAGAAGAAGGACAACAATTTATTGATGTTGATGCAGATCTCAATAATCTTGACATCAGTTCTTTGAGTCCCTTGGGAGAAGATATTATAAACAGACTGAGAGGAACAGTAACCGGTAGCGCAGAAATCAAAGGACTTTTAAGTAATCCGGATATTTTTGGGCAATTAAATTTGAAAAAAGCAGGCCTGAGATTCCCTTACCTGAATGTAGATTTTGACTTTGAACCTGATGCCAGGATAACACTGGAAAAAAAGAAATTTATTTTTGAAGATATCAATTTGACCGACGTAAAATATGATACTAACAGTATTTTAAGCGGATTCATTTCGCATGATCAATTCAGTGATTGGAATCTTGATTTAAATCTTAGTGCCGAAAATACTTTAACCCTGGATACCACTTATGATGAAGAAAGCCTGTATTACGGTACAGCATTCATTTCAGGTAATGCCTCAATAAAAGGGCCTACCGATGCTTTGGTTATAGATGTAAAGGCCAGGAGCATGCCAAATACAGTCTTCAATATTCCGCTGACAGACACAGAAACTATCGGCGATAGTTCATTTATCTATTTTTTGACACCGGAAGACAAGGAAAAATTATTTGAAGGTAAATCCTTTACTTTTAAGGAGATCTCAGGGCTTTCATTGGCATTTGATCTTACAGTTACAGATGATGCTTTAGTAGAGGTTGTAATTGATCAGGAAAGTGGCAGTGCACTTAGAGGCAGAGGTAACGGCAACATAAAACTGGAAATCACTACAAACGGCAAATTTGATATGTATGGAGATTTCAATGCTCAATCGGGAGAATATATTTATAAATACCAGGGACTTGTAGAGAAAAGGCTTGACGTTGTTCCGGGTGGTTACATTTCATGGGATGGTGATCCTGTTGATGCATTCATAGATATTAAGGCAAAATACCGTGCCTTTGCTAATCCTGCGGTTTTATTGGATAATCCTTCAATAAACAGAGAAATTCCAATTGATGTGCTTATTTTGTTACAGGGCCAGTTAATGCAACCTGACATCAGGTTTAATCTTGAATACCCAAATCTCAGTTCTATTATCAAATCCGAACTGGATTTTCGGGTACAAGGCCAGGAAAACATGCAGCGACAGGCGCTTTCTCTTCTCATACAGGGCTCATTCTTTAATGACGAAGGTCTGGGCATTAATTCATTAGGTTCCAACCTTCTTGCAGAGCGTGCCACCAGTATTTTGGACCAGATATTAAGAGATGAAGATGGCGAATTCAATATCGGTTTTGATTATGTGCAGGCCGAAAGAACTCCTAATCAAAATGCAGTAGGATCCGATAGAGTAGGTATGAAACTACAAACGCAGTTAAGTGATAAAATTTTCATAAACGGTCGTTTTGGCGTACCGGTTGGTGGCGAAACACAATCATTTGTATTTGGGGATGTAGAATTAAATTTTCTTCTTAATGAATCGGGTTCTTTAAGTGCTCAGATGTTTAACAGGGAAAGTGATATTCAGTTTATTGGAGAAGAATTAGGGTATGCACAGGGCATTGGATTAACTTACACAGTAGATTTTGAAACTTTTGGTGAGTTGATCAGAAAAATGCTTGATAAAGAAAATCCTGAAAAAAAGAAAAAAGAAAGCGAAAACCAAGAAGATAAAAATGCCAAATCCTTGGTACCGGACTATATTGAAATACCATAATATTTAAAGCTTATCACCAAAGGCCAGATCTCCGGCATCACCAAGACCGGGAACGATATATCCTTTTTCATTGAGGGTATAATCAATATCGGCAAGCCAAAGTTCAGTATTTTCAGGGCAATGTTCTTTCAGGTGATCTATGCCAGGTTTCGCAGCTATGGCAGAAAGAACATGTAACTTTTTAATATCGAATTTCGATGCCAGAGCTTTGTATACTTCAATCACTGAAAAACCAGTGGCCAGCATGGGATCTACGAGGATGAGTGTGCGATTATTCAAATCAGGAGATGCCAAATATTCTATGTGTATTTTAAAATCATCGTTTTTTGAATCATGAGTTCTGTATGCTGAAATAAATGCATGGTCCTGGTGATCAAAAAAACGGGTCACACCCTGATGAAGAGGTAAGCCGGCTCTAAGGATAGAACAGACGACAACACTTTCAGATATTACTGATTTTTTATGTTTGCCAAGTACCGGTTCTATTTGCTGTGTTTTATAAGACAGATTTTTGCTCATTTCATAGGCCAAAATTTCTCCGATTCGCTCAAGGTTTTGTCTAAACCGCCATCTGTCTTGTTGTATTTGCTTATCTCTAAGTTCTACCAAAAAATGATTAAGAATACTATTATTTTCAGAAATATGGTGAATGGTCATGATTTTAAATTGTGTTGATTTGATTATCACAAATTTCGAAAAAATATTTTTAATACGAATAAACACCACTTAAACCAGCAACGATACATATATCTCACTGGTGGCAGGCGAAGTGAAAAACTTCCATTCAACTTTAATTTATAATGCGCATTTCGACTGAGCTCAATATACACTTTACGTGTTACTCATGGAGATAATTCAGCATAAATCTATAGTTTGTAACCTTATTGATGCAATTCCTTCGATTTGATTTTTAATTGATGAATATCAGTTAGCATTTATAAAAGTTATTATCTTAGATTACATTAATTATGTAAATATTAAAACATCACCAATGACTGATAAAGATAAAAAATTCATGAGACGTGCCATTGCAAAAGCAGAAGAGGGTATGAATAAAAATGCCGGAGGCCCTTTTGGTTGCGTAATCGTAAAAGACGACGAGATTATCGCTGAAGCTCATAATTGTGTAACTTCTGCAAACGATCCAACAGCTCACGCCGAAATAGTTGCCATAAGAAAGGCATGTGAAAGATTGAATACTTTTCAGCTGGATGATTGTACTGTTTATACTTCCTGTGAACCTTGCCCCATGTGTTTTGGAGCTATTTATTGGGCCAGACCAAAGCAGGTTTACTATGCACTCACAAAGCAGGATGCGGCAAGCATAGATTTTGATGACCAGTTTATTTATGATGAATTAGAAAAAAAAGTAGCAGACAGAGATTTGGAGTTTACAGGTTTGTTAAGAAATGAAGCGCTACCACTTTTTGAAAAATGGTCAAAGAAATCAGATAAAAAAGCCTATTGATTTTAATAGGAATTTCATAAAATCTCATCAATAAAAGCTGCAAATAATGTGTAATTTTGATTTAAGAAATTGAATAAAAAGGCACAATGCAGGATTATGAAAGTAACGAACTGATTGACAGGTTACCTAAACACCTTAAACAATTCATCAAGCCGCAAAATTATGAAGATTATACGCCCATTGATCAGGCGGTATGGCGATATGCACTTAGACGGTTGGTTAAGCATCTGAGTAATGTTGCACATGAGTCTTATCTGGAAGGTCTCAAAAAGACAGGTGTAAGCCTTGAAGAAATCCCAAGTTTGTACGGTATGAACCGTATTTTAAAAGAAATTGGCTATGCAGCTGTGCCCGTCGATGGTTTTATACCGCCAAATGCCTTTATGGAATTTCAGGCCTACAAAGTTCTTGTAATTGCTTCAGATATCAGGCAGCTGGAGCATATTGAATATACGCCGGCCCCTGACATTATTCATGAATCGGCAGGTCATGCACCTATTATTTCAAACCCCGACTATGCCGAATATTTGAGAAGATTAGGCGCCATAGGAGCAAAAGCCATCCTTTCTAAACATGATATGGATATGTATGAAGCCGTAAGAAAATTATCTATTCTGAAGGAAGCCAAAGGAATTGCTCAGGAAGAAATTGAAAAAGCAGAAGCTGCAATTACAGATCTGCAAAATAAAAAAGTTGAGCTTTCTGAAATGGCAAAAATAAGAAATCTTCAATGGTGGACCGTAGAGTACGGACTTATTGGAAATATAGAAAAGCCAGAAATATATGGGGCAGGTTTGTTATAATCAATAGGAGAAAGTAAGTCATGTTTAAATGATGACGTTAAAAAGATTCCTTACTCCATAGAGGCAAGTCTACAGGAGTTTGATGTTACAAAACCACAGCCACAACTATACGTCACACCGGATTTTGCATATCTCATGGAGGTTTTGGAGGAATTTTCTAATACCTTAAGCCTGAGAAAAGGAGGACGACAAGGGCTGAAAAAGCTTATAGATTCCCAAATGGTTGGTACAATCGAATTAAATACAGGCTTGCAAATTTCCGGTAACTTTTCCAGAATGATACGCGATGAGGATGATCAGGTCATTTATTTTAATAAAACCGGACCAACAGCTCTATCCTTTAGGGAAAAAGAACTGATAGGTCATGGTATAGAACATCACTCTAATGGTTTTGGTTCTCCTTTAGGAAAACTTAAAAACATTAATCTGGCCATCGAAGATATGGGACCGGTTGATCTTAAGGCCTACAATTTTTATGATGGAAAGTGGCTGGAATTTGAATTTGAAAGCGGCATCAAGGTTGAAGGTTTTAATATTACAGGCATTCGAAATATTCAGGGGAAACTTATGCTTATTCAGTTATCTGATTGCACGGTGAAATATAAAGATGAAGTACTTTTTAGACCGGAATGGGGAACATACGATATGGCTGTTGGTAAAGAAATAGTTTCTGCATTTGCAGGACCGGCAGATAGTAATTCCTTTCCTGATTTATACAGAGAATCATTGACCAAAACTATCAAAAATGAAAAAAATGAGACTTCAGATAAACGAGAAAATCTCTACAAAAAGGTCAAAGATTACCGTCTAAATAGTGTTAAAGAAAAAGATCTCATAGATTTATTTGAAAAGCTCAGATCGGAAAACTCAAAAGAATGGTTGGTCCTGCTGGAAATGCTCGAAATTGCAAAGGATTCAGATTTGTCAAAAAATATATCAGATTACCTGTTTAAACTTTCTGAAGTTTCCCCTGAGCTTAGAATACTCATCTATGATGGAATTGAAATGATAGGCAAGAATTAATTAATTGACTTAGGCACTTAAGTATGAATTAGTATTTTAGTATAACGTCTAATATACTTAGCGGTTAAATAATGACTTAGTTCATTTCGAGCCCGCCTCGCCGGCCGGCAGGTGTTTTTGTATATGACGATAGGAATATACAAAAATGTACTTCGACGGTGCTCAGTAGAACTATCGAGATTCATTAACGAGCTCTCGATACAATTTTAGTTTAATTTTTTTCTTAAAAATTAAACTAAAACCACTCGAGCCGACGCTAATTTTTTTGACTAGAATAATTTTAAACGTCACCACCCATTAAATAAAATTTGCTAAAATTTTCGGAGGTTCGCAATGACGTGAGATGAACAGGATTCTTGAGATTGCTTCGTTCTGACTTGTAGGCTTATAACAATTATTTTAAAATGGTTAGATTTTAATGACGAGGTGATTTTAAAAATTGATAATTGTTTTTCTTTAGTTTTCTTTTAAGGATAAGTTTGTTAACTTTATAACCTCATAACCTCATAACCTTATAAACTTTTTAAACACAAAGAAAATGCGCTAACACTTTTGTAAGCATCAGCACATTTACATGAGATTACTTCAGTCGCTTAGCTCCTACGTCATGACA
>CAJXVZ010000089.1 GCA_913062845.1 uncultured Psychroflexus sp. | reverse complement strand
TTTACGAATCAAAAAGTTTTTTGGAACAAGCTTAAATGCAGTTTATACCCAAATATGGATAGCTGTCTGTGTATATTCGCTCGTGGCTATTATGAAGAAAAGATTGAAATTGAAACAAGAACTTTACACAATTCTACAGATTTTAAGTGTATGTGTTTTTGAGAAAGTTCCTGTAAATGAGCTATTTGAAAATAAAAAATACAGAAGCATAAATGATGATGGTTCTAATCAATTGAATTTGTTTGACTTATAACCGGACAGTAGTGAAAGAACATAATAAAGCAAGTACACTTTTAAAGGAATCTATAGCCTTAAGAAAAACCTTGCAAGACAGTGTTGGATTAGGCGAAAATTTAACACAACTGGCTGAAGTATATTACGATGAAAAAAGATATGAAGAGGCAATCAAGTTATTTAAAGCGTCCATTAAAATTGCTATTGACAAGGAATACAGAAAGCTTGAACAATTTAACTACAATTATGTTTCTGAAATTTATCAGCAGTTAAATCAGGCTGATTCTGCCTTGTATTATTATAAAAAATATGTTGAGGTAAAAGACGAAATGTTTACCGAAACCCAGGAAGCTAAAATATCTGAATTGACCATCGCCTACGAAACCGAAAAGAAAGAATTGGCATTGGCTCAATCTAAAATTGAAATTCAGAGGAAAAATTTATACCTGTACTTATCACTTGCAGGTATTTTGTTGCTGGCTTTGATCAGTTACCTGATCTATAATCAACAGCTTACAAAAAATATCAAGCTGAAAAAAGAGATGGAATTAAAAACCGCGCTTGCCAGAATTGAAATACAAAATAAACTTGAGGAACAGCGTATGCGAATTTCAAGAGATTTACATGATAATATCGGTAGCCAGCTTACTTTTGTGATCTCGAGCTTGCAGTATATCCAATATCAGAAAAAACTGAAAACAGATGAGATCAAAAAAAGGGTAAGCGATATAGGTGCATTTACTCAGCAGACCATCCACGAATTAAGAGATACCATTTGGGCAATGAACAAAGAGAAAATTGTACTTTCTGATCTGCTCAGTCGCCTGACAAACTTCATAAACCAACTCAACATTAAAGAGAATATTAGCATAAATGTTTCAGCTTCCATAGAATCAAAACTAGAGCATTTTGTTTTTTCTGCATTAGATGGTATTCACGTGTACCGGATTATTCAGGAATCAATCAATAATGCCATAAAACATGCTGATGCCGATGAAGTAAAAGTAAATTTTGATTTAGAAGAAAATCATATAAAAATTTACATAACAGATAATGGTAAAGGCTTTGACTTAGATCTTGTGAAGAGTAGTAATGGTTTGAAAAACCTAAAGAAAAGAGCTGATAAGCTCAATGCACAGCTAAACATAGAAAGTCAAGTTGGTGAAGGTACCAATATTGCTCTTAAGATTGATACCGGCAAAATAGATAGCGAATTATAACTGATCAATTTAATAATTTGATCTGAGAATAGTATTTTAAAAATTTAAGTTTTATTTTTATACTAAAATTTTTAAGTCATGCCTGAAGTTACCAAAAATTTTGAGCATGGAGAAGCTCAAATCTTTAAGAATCCTTTTCTGGAAAGTCTTACAAAGACAAATCCGATATCAAATATTATCATTTACGGGCTTAGTATTATAGCTTTTTCTTACTATGCTATAATGCAAATTGGATTGACGCTTTTGGTTTTTCTTGGCCTTTTTGTATTGGGAATATTTTTTTGGACTTTTGCGGAATATATGTTACATCGCTATTTGTTCCATTGGGTGAGTGAGTCAAAATTTGTTCAGCGTTTACATTTTATAATGCATGGTTCACATCATCAATATCCGAGAGACAAATCAAGATTACTTATGCCACCTGTACCAGGTTTGATAATGGCAGGCATTTTATTCGCTATTTTTTATCTTTTGTTTTCGCTTTTACAGATTCCTGACTTTTGCTTTGGATTTTTTCCGGGGTTTTTCACGGGTTACTTATTGTATTCCTTTTTACACCGAGCGATTCATTTGCAAAGACCGCCAAAGCGGTTTAAACACATCTGGCTACATCACAATATTCATCACTATAAATATCCTGACAAGGCTTTTGGTGTTTCCAATACATTTTGGGACAGGGTTTTTGGAACGATGCCGCCAAAAAAATAGGCTGGTAAGACGACAATTTCTTTAGCAAGTCTTATCTTCGTTTTATGCAGAATTCGGAGCTTCAAAAACCTTTGATCTATTTAAAAGGCGTTGGTCCCCATCGCGCCAAACTTATACAGGATGAATTAGGTCTGAAAACCTACGCAGATCTCATCAATTATTTTCCATTCCGATATGTTGATCGTACACAATTTTATAAGATTAATGAACTGGTAGAAAGTACTGCTGAGGTTCAAATTGTTGGTGTTATCACAGAAATAAGAATGGTTTCACAGCGAAGAGGGAAAAGACTCGTAGCAACTTTTGAAGATAAGACCGGAGCAATGGAACTCATTTGGTTCAAAAAGCATAAGGTTATAAGAGAAATGCTCAAGATCAATACGCCCTATGTTATTTTCGGTAAGGTAAGTAGTTATAATCATCAAATGAGTATGGTACATCCCGAATTGGAACTGTTGGAGGAATTTAAAAAAGATTTTAGCGTAAAACTTCAACCAGTTTACTCAAGCACAGAAAAACTTACAAAACAAAATTTAGGGAGCCGTTTTTTTATCAGGATTTTAAAGCAGTTATTCAGTGAATTGCAATCACCTTTTGTAGAAACATTGCCTCAAAGCATTGTAGAAGAATTAAAATTAATTTCACCATCAAAAGCTTATTTTAATGTGCATTTTCCGCAGTCTAACGAATTGTTGATGAAGGCGCAATTCAGGTTAAAATGGGAAGAGTTTTTCTTCATTCAAATGCAATTGGTAAGGAAGAATCTCTTCCAGAAGCATAAGATAAAAAGCTATAAATTTGAAATTGTAGGTCAGTATTTCAATAAGTTTTACAATGATGTCTTACCATTTAATCTTACCGGTGCGCAGAAAAAGGTATTAAAACAGATCAGAAAAGATTTGGGTTTATCTGCTCAGATGAACAGGCTTTTACAGGGAGATGTGGGCTCCGGAAAAACCATAGTTGGTTTTATGAGCATGTTGATAGCGATAGATAATGGTTTTCAGACCTGTATGATGGCACCAACAGAAATTTTGGCTAAACAACATTATCAAACCATTGCAGGCTTTTGTGATGAAATAGGTGTGAGCGTGAGTTTACTCACCGGTTCAAGCACAACCGCTCAAAGAAGAGAAATTCATCAGAATTTAGAGAATGGCACATTGCATATTCTGGTCGGCACACATGCCTTGATCGAAGATAAAGTGAAATTTCATAATCTTGGTTTTGCTATCATAGATGAACAACATCGATTTGGAGTTGCTCAGCGGGCAAAACTTTGGAAGAAAAATGATTTCCCGCCAAATGTTCTGGTCATGACCGCCACACCAATCCCGAGAACGCTGGCCATGAGTCTTTACGGTGACCTCGATATCTCAGTTATTGATGAGTTGCCACCAGGAAGAAAATTGGTAAAAACCGTTCATCGTTATGATGCCAATCGGTTGAAAGTCTTTAATTTTCTTAAGAAAGAAATTGCTAAAGGCAGACAGGTTTATGTGGTTTATCCTTTGATTGAAGAATCTCAAAATTTTGATTACAAAGACCTGATGGATGGTTATGAGAGTATTTCCAGAGAATTTCCTAAGCCTGAATACCAAATCTCTATTGTTTACGGCAAGATGAAACCTGAAGACAAAGCTCACGAAATGCAGAGGTTTGTCAATGGTGAAACCCAGATCATGGTGGCGACTACGGTGATTGAAGTTGGTGTAAATATTCCTAATGCTTCCGTCATGGTGATTGAAAGTGCCGAACGCTTTGGGTTGTCGCAATTACACCAGCTACGGGGTAGAGTAGGACGTGGTGCGGAACAAAGCTATTGCATCCTGATGACCGGTCACAAGTTAAGCGATGATGCCAAAACCCGTCTTCAAACCATGACCCGGACCAATGATGGTTTTGAAATTGCAGAAGTCGATCTCAAGCTCCGTGGTCCGGGTGATTTGATGGGTACACAACAGAGCGGTTTGCTCAATCTTAAAATAGCCGATGTCGTCAAAGACAATAGCATCCTGCAAAGTGCAAGGCATCATGCGATCAGATTGCTCAAAAAAGATCATAATCTTGAATTGCCCGAGCATAAATACGTCAAGCAAAGATTTATTGAACTGACGAAACATAAATTTAAATGGAACTATATCAGTTAAGTCATTCAACTTCACAACTCTGTGGATAAGCATCTAAAGTGTTATTTCGTAATGCTCAGAATTATTTTTTGAATGAGTGCTAAAATCAAACTTATTTTATTCAACTTTGTGCCTTTAATCCCATCGTAATGCACAAACTATTCTTAATACTTTCATGTCTTTTATATTTTACTGCACAGTCACAGATCAATTTTGAAAAAGGCTATTTTATCAACAGTAAGAATGAAAAAACAGAATGCCTGATAAAAAATGTAGATTGGGAAAACAATCCCGATAAATTTAAATACAAACTTGATGAAAATTCTGATGTAGCTACAGTGTCACTACAAGAAGTTAAAGAAATTTCTATTGGAAATTACTTAAAATACATCAAAGCCACGGTAGGTATAGACAGATCGCCGGAAAGAATAGGAGATTTAAGCAAGCACAGAGTGGCTTTTTTAAATGAAGAAACCTTATTTCTCAAAGTGTTATTAGAAGGTAAAGCCAGTCTCTTTGAGTATCGCGATAATAATTTGAAAAGGTTTTTTTATAAAACAGAGAACAATGAAATTCAACAACTTATTTTTAAAAAATATAAAAGAACTTCAACTCTGGTTGGCGAAAACAATAGATTCAGACAGCAAATATGGAGTGATCTAAAATGCTCATCGCTTTCAAAAAGCTATGTAGAAGACTTAAAATACGATAAAAGAGATTTTTTAAATGCTTTTGAAAAATATAATAACTGTGTCGCAGCTGATTATTTAGTCTACGACCAAAAGCCTAAACCCATAGGAGATTTCTTTAATTTAAATATCAGACCAAGAGTCAATTACAGTTCGTTGACAATCAACAGAAATGAAGAGCCATTTTTTGAAGTACCTTTTGATAATAAACTGAGCTATGGTATTGGTGCAGAATTTGAATTTATTTTCCCTTTTCATAAAAACAAATGGGCTTTTGTTATTGAACCAACTTACCAACATTTTTCAAATGATATCAGGCAGCCATCAGACATTGTTTTTGGTGGTGAAATACTGGCATCGGTTAATTATAATACGCTTGAATTACCTTTAAAAGCCAGACACTATTTTTACATAAATGACAATCAAAAAATATTTATCAATGCTTCCTATATTTTCGAATTTGCTTTAGATTCCTCTGTAGATCTTTTAAGAAACGAAGGTCCGGACATATTCAATTCAGAAACTTCGACCATTAGGGCTTTGGGTTTTGGAATTGGTTATAAGTATCATGATAAATATAGTGCAGAAATAAGATACAGGACACAGGAGAATATCCTGTCTGGTGCGCTAGACTATTCAGCAGATTATACTATGATTTCATTCATCTTGGGCTATACCCTTTTTTGAAAAATCTGCAAAAAATAATTCACTACTTTTGCAAAAAAATAATTTTACTGCATGATTCAATCAATGACAGGCTTTGGTAAAGCTACAGCAGAACTACAACATCAACGTATCATTATTGAAATTCGAACTTTAAACAGTAAGAATCTCGACCTCAATTTTAGAATGTCTTCAATTTTCAAGACACACGAATTACCCTGGAGAAAGCTTGTAGCCTATCGTTTACTAAGGGGCAAAGCCGATATTTACCTGAGTTTAGAAAACAAGGAAGACCATAAAGCCGTTCAGCTCAATAAGGCACTTATCAATGCCTACGTTAAAGATCTGCAGGATATATTGCCATTGAGAGGTGGTATGGACAATGCTAAATTACTGGAAATAGCCATGCAAATGCCGGATGTTACCATGTCAAAGGATGATGAATTTTCTGAAGCAGATCTAAAAACTATTGAAAACGCCATCAATGAAGCATTGGATCAGGTCATTGAGTTTAGAAATCAGGAAGGTGCGCATTTGAGTAATGATTTTCAGGAGAATATTAATAAAATAGCATCATGTCTTAAAACCATTCAACAGATCGATCAAAACCGGGTAGAAAAGGTAAAGAACAGGATATTAAGTTCACTCGAGGAATTATCTGTAGATCATGACAAAAACAGATTTGAGCAGGAACTTATTTACTATATTGAAAAGTACGATATCTCAGAAGAGAAAACCCGGCTGAAGAATCATCTGGATTATTTTACAGAGACTTTAGATTCAGAGCATTCTCAAGGCAAAAAGCTCAATTTTATTTCTCAGGAAATGGGCAGAGAGATCAACACCATAGGAAGCAAAGCCAATGATGCCGATTTGCAAAACCTTGTGGTTGAGATGAAAGACCAATTAGAGAAAATCAAAGAGCAATTGCTTAATATTTTGTAGTAATGACGAAAGATAAAACAGGTAAACTCATTGTGTTTTCAGCTCCTTCAGGTTCTGGCAAAACTACGATCGTAAGACATTTGCTCAAACAACAGGATTTAAACCTTGAATTCTCCGTTTCGGCAACATCCAGAGAACCAAGAGCACATGAGGTTCACGGTAAAGATTATTATTTTATCTCATTAAAAGAATTCAAGCAGCATATTAAAAATCAGGATTTTTTAGAATGGGAAGAAGTTTATCGGGACAACTTCTACGGCACTTTACACTCAGAGGTACAAAGAATCTGGAATCTGGGAAAAAATGTGATTTTTGATATAGATGTTGTTGGCGGACTTAGAATTAAAAAGAAATATCCTGAGATCACTCAGGCGGTTTTCGTAAAGCCACCCAGCGTTGATGAACTAAAGATCAGACTAAAAAAGCGGAAAACAGAATCTGATGAGAAGATTAACATGCGTGTTGCAAAAGCCTCCATTGAGATGGCCACTGCTCCGCAATTTGACCATATTCTAATCAACAGTGATTTAGAGACTGCCTTGAATGATGCCCACAAACTGGTTAAAGCATTTGTTGATGATGAGTAAAACCAGGAATATCGGTCTTTTTTTTGGCACATTTAATCCGATACATAATGGACATCTCATAATGGGAAATCACATTGCTGAGTTTGGTCCTGTTGATGAGGTCTGGTTTGTGATCACACCACAAAGTCCTTTTAAGCAAAAGGCCTCAATGCTGGAAAACCACCATAGGTACGAGCTTGTTTATCGGGCAACCGAGAATTACCCGCGCTTAAAGCCAAGTAAGATTGAATTTGACATGCCAATGCCAAATTACACCTCTAAAACGCTTGGTGTACTGCTCGAAAAGTATCCTGATTATCATTTTCATCTGATTATGGGTGAAGATAATCTGGTGGGTTTTAAAAAATGGAAAAACTGGGAGTATTTACTGGAACAACATCATTTGATTGTATGTCCAAGAATTCAGCATAAGAAGATCCCGGAAGATTTAGTAAATCACCCAAAAATAAAGTTTGTAGACTGTCCCTTGGTAGAAATATCTTCGAGTTTTATAAGAAAAGCGATAAAAGATAATAAAGACATAAGACCACTTTTACCCGAGAAAGTATGGCAATACGTCGACGAAATGAACTTTTTCAGATAATAAAGATAACGTGTTAATGTTTACCAGATAGGCTTTTACGGTAAAGCCATTAAAACTATTATAAAAGTATCCCAGAGAGAAACTGTTTTATAACTTTGAACATTTAAATGAAATCATGAAAAAGTTAATCCTTTTATTATTCCTTTTCCCATTTTATTCCTGTGAAAAAGACGATGGTCCAATCGTGCTCGAAACTGTAGATGCAGTTATGCTTGAAGAAGGAGGTGTGGAGTTGTTTGGTAAAATCCAAAACCTTAAACAGGAAGCCAGCTATGGCTTCATAGTATCTCAAAATGCAGATGCTGAAATATTCAATTCAAACAGAATATTAATTTCTGAATTTGGCTCAAATCCAGGCGGCTTTTCAAAACTGGTCAAAAATGACCTTATTGACGGGCAGACCTATTATTATAAAGTTTTTTTGACCTTAAATGGAATAACAAGGTTTGGAGAAGAAAAGTCATTTATTTCTAATGGTAGTGCACCACCAAAGATATTGGAAGTTACACCTCAGCCAGCTTACACCGGTGATACTATACAAATAAAAGGAAAATATTTTTCCGATAATTATAAGCTTTACCTTAATAACAGAGAAATTCAGCTTTTAACGAAAACAGACACCTTAGCGAAAGCCATTATACTTTACTTAAGCTTTAGAGAAGAACCTTTTGATAACCTAAAAATCAGAAAATCAACATCAGAGTCATCAGTATTTGAAGATTTTGAACTTTTTAAACCTGAAATTATTTCGATTGAGCCTTATCAGGCACATGAAAATGATACCATTACAATAACAGGAAATCATTTTGACGTCATTAAAGTGCAAAATAAATTAAGTATGCTGAATTCATGGGGAAATTATGAGCCAATGCACATACTTGAGAGTTCCAGGACACAAATCAAATTTGTTGTCCCAAACTCCTTTTACCACGTTTTTCCAAAAATGAGATTAAAAAGTCATTATCACAGCATTGATTTTGATGACAAATTCAGAGTCATTGCACCTGAGATAACGAGCTTCCCCGAATGCCTTAAATATGGTGAGCAATACACGATAACGGGTGAAAATTTTCCATATATAATGAAATTTTCAATTGGAGATTATCAATACACAGCTCAGGCCATTTCAGAAAACGAAACTGTATTTACTTTTGAACTTGATGTTTTTACAGACTTTACTTTAAGCGATGTTACCATTGATTTGTACGGCGAACCTGTAGTATATGAAGCAGATATTTGTATTGATGAATCCTGGATTAAAGTAAAGGATGGTGTCAGTGCTATTGAGCCACATCGCTATCAAAATGAAACCTATGCCATATTCTCTCCAGGCATTTATTCATCACCCACTATAGCCAAATTTAATGAGAATACTTATGAATTTGAGTCTGTCTTAAACCAATCTTTGCCAAACTCGATTTCCGGAAGTGTAAGGACCTGGCATGATGATAAATTGTATTATTACGATACAAATGATGAATTCTTTTACAGTTACAATTTCTTAACTGGGCAGGTGACATCTCTGAGTCCCTTTCCCGGAATGCCGAGAACAAGATGTTTTATTACAGCAGTAGGCGATTATATTTATTTGGGTTTCGGACAAAATATTCAGAATTATCACAATCCGCCTGACGACATCTGGCGTTATTCCATAATAAACGACTCTTGGGAATTTGTTCTGACATTTCCAGGTATAAATTTTGGCCAGGACAGCATTAGACACCCATTGGTTTTTGCTTTCGATGACCGATTATTTTTTAGCGGTCGAAACTCTAATAACGAATCCAATAAATTATGGGAAGTAGATTTAAATAATTTTAACCTTATACAAAGGGCAGATGTACCTTTTAATGATCCATCAGGTCAATTGGGCGTAACAGTTGGCAATAAAGGATATTTTGAAAGTTTTCATCTTTACGAATATGACGTCCAGAATGACCAATGGACAAAACATACAGATATTAATATTCCGTTCCCGGGAAATCAATCCGAATCGTGATGCTTATTTTACCATTCCGGGAACTTTTACAGAAGTATATTTAGTGCTTATAACAACACAAATACCCTGTATAAAATGAATATGGACTATTTGAACGATTAGTTATCAATTTTTGTTCTTTGTTCCCAATGAAGAAAGCGATAAAAGTATTTTCCTGGTTTGCCTTAATGATTGTTCTTTTATTGACAGTATTTTTACTTTGGGTGAAAAATTCCTGGAAAGAGATTTATACAGAAAAAGAGCTTCAGAATACCATCTTAAAGATTAATAGTTCTAAGCCGCTTCCGGAAGATTTCAGAGAGACTTTAAGTTTGGTTTACCCAGGTATATTTGACAATAATTTCAATCAGCACGCAGTTGATCGAATAATTACTGATAAAGATTACCAGCCATGCCCGTGCCGACAGGTAGCTGTAATGTTTACTCATAGATTACCACATTCAAATCGCTTTAAATGGAGTTTTTACCCTGTATCAATAACCTGGAAATTTGAAGAGGAATTGACTCAAGAGGAGTGTTTTTCCTTTTATCTTGAACGTTTCGATTTTACAAGAGGGATTAAAGGTATAGAAAATGCCAGTTTAGCATATTTTGGAAATGAGCTTGGAGCTTTGACCTTAGATCAACAATTAGAACTGATTTTAAAAATTGAAAATCCTGTGTTGTATAATAAAAAACGATTCCCTGAAAAATTTAATGCTGAACTTAAAAAGTTACAAAGAAAGGTAAGCGAACTAAGAAATTGATAAATCAGACACCTGTTATGCCAAATAAAACTCCAGGCTTTGTAGTTGAATTGATTTCCGGACTTGGAACAGGTGCTTTGTTTGTATTATATCTTTTAAAAACAGATCGTATACATTATGATTTATTAACTTCAATACTGCTTCTGGCAATGTTTTACTACATCTTTTCATTTATAGGTATAGGTGTAGCAGGACTGCTAGTTTGTAATAAACCTGACAGAAGATATTTATTAAGATTGCTTAATTGCCTGATATTTTTGATCATCGGTATCATTTTTAGTTATTTACTCGTTATGATGGTGCCATCTATCTATAAATCAGTTTTTTTAGAAATATTAGTTTTGGGAATAGTTCCACCATTCATGGCTGCTTTAGGTTTTAATTACTTAAAGAATTTTAATCTGGACCAGTGAAATGTTTTGACGATAAATTAATCATTTTTTTATGATCAATCTGGCATACAATATTAAGTATAACCTTTTCACTATCTTTACATTGATTCAGTTTTATGGCTAGATTTATAAAAGACCGATCACTCAGTAAAGGCCTGGCACCGGGTTCCTTGGTTTTCATTGGCAAGCAGAAAATGGAAAAACCAGATCTGAAGCTAATGGATTACGATAAAGAAGGCCTTATCGAAAAGCCTATTTCTGAACTGAGTGAAATAAAAGAAAACATTCAAAGAGAAGGCGTTACGTGGTTGAACATCAATGGAATTCATGATGTAGACCTTATTAAGGAATTGGGTGAGCAATTTTCCATTTCTCCCTTATTTTTGGAAGATATCTTAAACACCGACCAAAGACCAAAATTTGAAAGCTATGAACATCACGATACCTTCATATTAAAGATGATCCAATACGATGATAAAATCAATAAAATTGTGGTGGAACAGATCTCTATGATTCTTGGTGAAAACTACGTCATTACTCTGCAGGAAAGAGTAGGTGATGTGTTTGCCGGTGTAAGAGAACGTATAAGAAACAATAAAGGCAGAGTTCGATTGAATGACAATGACTATCTGCTTTATGCCTTAATGGATGCTATTGCAGATAACTATTCCATTGCTGTTGAAATCGTCGGACGTAAAATTGACGAACTGGAAGGCAGGATATTTAAGTATAATGAAAAAGGACTTTCGGAAGAAATCTATGCCTTAAAAACAGAACTGAATTATTTAAGGAAGTCCGTTCGTCCTGTAAAAGATGTTGTGTACGCCTACATGAAAGCTGAAAGCCATTTTTTTCAGGAAAAAAACCTGGTGTTCTTAAGAGATTTGAACGACTTACTCACGCATTCTGCTGAATCTATAGAACTGTATAACAGTCTGGTTTCTGACCAACTGAACATTTACAACACCAATATGAGTAATTCCATGAATCAGGTGATGAAGGTTTTAACGATCTTCGCTTCTATTTTTATCCCATTAACTTTTTTGGCCGGCATTTATGGGATGAATTTTGAATACATACCTGAATTGAAATACAAATATGCTTACCCAATTTTCTGGGTTGTGGTTATTTTGGTAGGGTTAGCATTAGTGATCTATTTCAGGAGAAAGAAATGGCTATAAAAAAGTTATTTGAATATCCGTAATTACACCTAATTTATTATATTTGTATGAATTACAGAAAATTAAAGATATGAATTTATTTACG
>CAJXVZ010000088.1 GCA_913062845.1 uncultured Psychroflexus sp. | reverse complement strand
CATTGAAGAATTTGTTTATGGATAATTCTATCGTTTTTCAATTAACCAGCACGCAGGCGTGCTGAATAGTTACTTTGGATTAAAAAAAGCCTTCTTAACCTCATAACAACCCAATCGAAGAAAACCGATGGACTTCTCAACAGAAGGATTCTAGAGAAAATAAAATCTATTATCCCAATCCCACTTTTACTTAACTCTTTAAACAAGAAAAGAGTATACTCAATATTGCCTTTTAAAGAGTTTGAACGATGATTTAGACCGTCAAATTCATAAAGTTTCGCAAAATAAGATTCAATAAACCTAGCCTCATTTCTTGTTAAGTTCTCCTTGTATGAGGACCTCAAAGTGATTTCGCCAGATTTAGCATTTACATCCGCGGAATTATTAACAGCAACATTCTCCTTAACAGGAATAGGTGCGTCCAGCCCGATGAATGAACTTATATTTTTTAAAACATGGTCGGTGTTTTGGGTGGGGTCAGCATAATCAATCATATAAACATTCTGAGGATTCTTTTTTGCAAGGTTTTTGAATTTTTGGTATGCCATTTTTATCGAGAAAGCATGTATAAATAGATAGTATTTTTTCTCTAACTTCTTTATTTTTAGCACTTTTTCTGATTTATACCTCTCAATGTTTGTCGTTGTTTTTCTCTTTTTCAAGGAAGATATAACATCTCTTGGGTCTCTCTCTATAAAAATAAACTTTGATTCTTGACGGTGTTTGATAACGTTTTTAAACTGTAAATACTGATTAGGAGACCCATCAAGGTAATAATTGTTATTCTTTCTTTCTGCAAGGTATTCGTATGTTTCAAAATACGACTTGTAAAAGTTCTGTTTTGTGATTATCGTTTTTTCACCAAAATCCATTGAGTTGCTATTACCTAGAATAGAATGGATAATTTTTTCTGAGGGCGAACCTACATACTTACTTGGATATTCAAGTATTTTAGTTTCCTTTAGACCAGCAAATATGTGTTGAGAATTAGCAATTAATTCAAATAGGAGGGATGTTCCGGAGTGCATGTAGCCACCTATAAAGATAGGTTTAGGTCTAGACATTTATATTTTTTTGATTCTGGAAAGAGGTTAAATTGGCGGGTTCAAAAAAGGATGTTTTAAATAGTGGATTTGATAATTTGAGGTTTACCTGAGGGTGATGGGGGGATTTCATTTGTTTTTCTAAAGGTAATCTTGATTGTATCTCCAATATTCTTTTGTATCTTTTTTTTGATCTCATGAATTGAATTAGGAAGTGCGCTGCCTTCTGGTATAATATATATTGTTATTTCATCTAATCGGTTTTGTACCACTTGGAATTGTTTGATTTCGGGGTAGTACTCGAAAATACCTGTGAATGAATGGACGATCATACTTTTACCGGATTTAGTCCTTACTATATCCGTATCTCTACCAATTACTTTTTCCAATAGGGGGTAATTGAGCCTTCTCGATTTAGGATACTTTTCCTTCGCCAAACGAATTGCTAAGTCACCTAGTTTATATCTTATTAAAGGAAATGACTTAGCAAAAAGACTAGTGACTACGACATTACCAATTTCTCCATCTTTTACTTCATTTCCATCATTGTCTAGTAATTCTAAAAACACCCATGGCGTCATTATGTACAAATAAGGAAGATCGTATTGAGCTGCAATCATAAAACCTTCAGAGCATCCATAGGTCTCAAGTACTTCTGATTTAAATGCCGTGGAAATATTTTTTCGGTAGTGTTGGAACATTTTATCTCCCCAGCTTACTATACTATCAAAGGAAACTTCTATATTATTTTTATGTGCAACCTCTGAGAAGACATAAAGAGATGATGCATAACCATAGAAATGTCTAATTGATTTATTAGATGCTTGGTTAAGAATGTTGAAGATTTCTTGTTCAGATAGAGCAAATGCGTGTACGTAAGTAGTCTTTAATAGCAAATCTTTAATCCTCTTAACCCATGTTCTTTTTTCAGACATTCCTGTTTGAAGTAGCTTATCTCCAAGCTTATAGCCTGCCCATTCCCACCATCTTGTTTGCTGTGCTCTGGTAACAGATATCTCACGCTTGGATAGAAACACCTCCCCTTGTATACCAGAAGAACCACTGCTCATTAGTTTAATAAGCTTTTTGCTTGATGTTGTCAATATCTCATTCGAATGTTCTTTTATTTTTGATTTTGTTAATATAGGGAACTGCTTTAATGTAGAGACAGGGTCGTCTTCGTAATATTTAATTCCTAAATCTCGGTAATAAGGCGAGTTTTTTAGAACATAGTTTAGCATTTCATTCAGCTTGAAATGCTGTAGCTGGTTTAGTTCAGTTTCTGAGAGGGAATCATGATTCCGGCATTTTTTCAATTGCTGGATGAATGATGTTCCCAATAGGACGTCTCCAGTAGGTAGAATAAGAGATTCTAAAATATTCGAGTATACCACGGGGCTAATTCTTGTCGTGAAAAGTGTTAGAAAGTAACCTTATCCATTTATCTTTAAGATTCTTCCAATCCCAACCTTCCGCTTTTTTTCGGGCCATGAGACCCATTTCAGCAGCATGTTCAGGGGCCTTTATAAGCTCTATAATAGCCTCAATCATCGCTCCGGTGTCATCAGCGGGCGTCATTATCCCCTCTTCTCCTTCCACAAACAAATAAGGAATCCCACCTACCTTGGTGGTGACCACCGGAAAGCCAAGGGCCATGGCTTCCATCACGCTCACCGGGGTATTGTCAAAGTGGGTGGTATTGATGAAGATATTGTAATCTTTAGATTTTTCAATCCATTCCGCTTTGCTGAGGCGCCCGGTAATTTCCAGGGCATGATCTACTCCGAGCTTTTTGCCTAGGGTTTCCACCACTGCCCGGCTGCCATCTTTATCAGGACCAATCATACATAATACTGTATCAGTATATCCCATATCGTGAAGACCTCTGAGTACTTTTATCGCCATTTCAGGGTTGTAGGTTTGGTGAAATGAGCGTACCCAAAGTAATCGGATTGAGTCGAATGACTTTGATACGAAGCTATAGTTATCTAAATCTATGAAGTTAGGAACAATAGTAATCTCAGTATTTACTCTTTTTTCTACCTCTTTTTTAAGGTAACTTGAAGGAGAAACAACATTGAGTGCATTATTTAGAAAGATTTTGCATAAGAACGTGTTCTGATCCATTCTTTTTGGAAAATCTCCACCATGTAAAATTGGAATATATTCTAACCCTTTTAGAGTGGCTATAAGAGCTGATGTCCAAGCATAGTGGAATGCATTTGAGCTATAGGTATCGATCAATAAAACTCTATTTGACGATTTTGCAAAAGTGACAGCAAGCCACATTTCTAATAATCGCCGAAAGGTATTTTTTTTAGAAGAGATGGTTTGAACAGAAGCAAGGCTATTTAATTTAGGGCCTAGTGTTTCAATTGTAGTTGGGGTATATCCGTGTTTACTTAGTTTATTTCCTATATAGAGGATTTTAGGTATCACAGTTGATTATTTTAGCTTAAAAATATTAATTTGATCATCGAATTTTAGAAAAGCAAGGCTAAAAAGGATAGGGGTTATCATAGTCCTAGTTGCAGCGTGTAATGTAGAAAATAAGCTTATTGTAAATGCAAATATCATCCAAGCGCGGGCTATTGGAACTTTTTCTTTAAGGGTTCTTCTTATTGGGAGAATAATAAGAATTAAACCAATAATTAGCCCTAAAAACCCATGTTCTGCAACTAGTCTCGAGTACTCCACATGAGTAATTTGACTGCTTTTTCCCATCATTTTTCCAATGTTGTCTGATTGTCCGACACCTGCTCCAAAAAAGAAGTTTTGATTCCAGATCTCTATATCTCTTAGGAAAATGTCAAACCTTCCAGTTGTCAATGTATTTATTGTTTTGACTTTACTGCCAGAAAGAGTGCCGTGGGTTTCTCCTTGGTAGCGAAGTAATAGTGCTCCATCTGTAATTTGGTTACCTATAGCGAATCCTCCTATAAAAACAACAGTAAATAAAAGGAATGCTTTTAAGCTGAACTTAACAGGAGACAAAAAACCTGGTCTTTTTATACCTAATGAGTTGATTAACAACAAAGCTAAAATACCACCAATGATTCCACCTCTTGAAAAACTTAACAGTCCCCACACGAAGAAAGATAGTATTAAAATTTGATCAGCTGTTGTTGTTTTGAAAAATCTCCAGTCGAAAAAATAAGCAAAACCAGTTAACGCAAATGAATACCCTAAAATAGTTGACACTTGATTGGAACCGAACCCACCAGTCGTATCAAAGTTTGCACCTAATTCGAAATCTATACTTGATAAGTCTGGCGAGATAAGAACCAAATATAGAAGCAAGACTATAGACGGCCAAATTCCGATAAACACTGCCCGCTTTAAATTTTGAGATGATATGCGAATATTAGAAAACAAGCTTAGACCAAGCCCCATATTGACCAAGCTGATATAGTTGAAAACTAAATCTTTTACCGGTCTTTCGTTACCTACTAGAAAAGCTCCGGGCAAACTTAAAAGAATAATCCACCATCCTAGATTACCGCTTTTATGAGTTTTAAGCTGTAGATGTCCAAGCAACAAAAGTATAAATGTTACATATTTACCCATTTCATAAGGAATATATGGACTACATCTTATAATTCTGCCCAAAAGTTCAATAGGAGTCAGATAAAGTAGCAGCCCCGGTAACCCTTGTAAATATTTTTTGGGTGTAGAATTATATATGAAAAAATTTAGCAGCACATAATAAAACCAAAATATCAAACCGAACTTGCCAAATAGAAGGAGGCTTATCAAGAAAAGAAAGTGGAACAATCCGTTGGCTGGACTAAAACCCGCTCCAAATGCTTCCAAGAGACCCTTTGGATACTTAACCTCCATTAAACTATACCGGGTATTTTTATTTGAGAGCAAAACCGATCTCTTTAAGCGTGGTTTGAAAATTTAAATACAATATGTTTGTACTAAAGTACTTTTCAAGAAAATTTCTAGCGTTTTCGCTATACTGTCTAGTTAGATTTGGCGATTTCAAGAGTTTCATAACACTCTCTACTGCGTGTGTTCTGGAAGAAAAAACTGTTCCCCTAATTTCTTCACCGTCAATTAGTAAATTAGTAATACCCTGATAGTCTTGTGCTAAGATAGAAGTACCGCACGCCATTGCTTCCAATATCACATTAGGTGTCCCTTCCGCAGATGAACAGCTGATTAGGAAATCACTCTTGTAAAGGTATGGTCTAATATCATTTACTTTTCCAATAATCGATATTTTATGTTCTAATTTATTATTCGATATATATTCTTGGAGCATCTTTTTTAAAGGGCCATCTCCTATTATCAGCCCTTTTTTCAGTATTCCTCTATCATTAATGGTTTTAATGATTTCAAGACACTTAATTGGTCGTTTTTGATCAACTAACCTGCCTATAAAGCAAATTGTAATACCTGAATTCGGACTTATTTCTTTTAGTTTAAACTGATACTTCTTTAAATCAATTGCATTATTAAGGATGCTGATTTTCTGATTTTTACTTTTAAATGCTGCTTTTGCGTTAAGCATACCATGTTGACTATTTGCTATAATTGCATTTGGAAGCCTGAAATGTAAAAAGCTCATCAGACCATTAGCCCGTTTCTCACTGAAGCCATCATTGCGAATAGAACCGATGGAGAAAACACCGTTTAATCTACCGGCGACAGCGGCATAAAAAGAAGTGTAAAAGTGAAAACTATAAATAATATCCGGATTATATTGATAAGTTAACCTTATTATTTCTACAAGACGCTTCCATCTATTGCTATTCTTTCCTACCCATATTACAGGTATACCATTTTCATTTAGTTTTCTTTCCCAAAACTCACCACTTGTAAGGCAAAGCACACTTACATCCCAGTTATTTTCGATTAAGGACTTGCACAATAGAAATAATTGTTTTTCTGCACCTCCTTGTCCAAGTGTACCCGCTATAAATATTATTCTCATTTAAGAATCGGTCTTTTTTGCCGTATCTCCCAACCAAATGTTTGGTTTATCTTTTCGGCGATGGCTTCTGCCCATTTTTCTAGCGAATACTGTTTAGCAGCAGCTATTGCATTTTGTTTCATCACTTGTCTGCGAGGGTAATCGTGAAAAAGTTTGGTTACGGCTTCTGCTACTGCTTCTGGGCTTACTTCCTCTAGTATAATCCCTGAATCACTACCTTTTATTAAGTGTGGTAAAACACTTACATTAGTAGTGATTATGGGCAGGCCACAGGCCATTGCTTCCAAAACCACCTTTGGGAATCCTTCAGATGAGGTGGTTGGAAATACGAAAAGCGCTGATCGACTGATTATATTTATAACGCTTTCATTTGAGACTTTACCGTGAAAGGTAATTTTTTCCGTAACTCCTAAAGTCTTTGATAACTCTTTGAATCTGTTTAGATCAGGGCCATCGCCAATTACATCAAGATGAATGGGCAAATCAATAAACGTGAGTGCTTTGATCACTACTCCTGTTCCCTTCTTCTCTACTTGCCTGCCAACAATACTTATACGGAAAGTAGAATTGTTTTCTTTACTACTTACTTGCTCATGTATATCCCTTAGATCGTTATAAGTTAAACTACTACTAAATATCCAGGCTATTTCTGGGTTCTGATTGGATGGGACTGTTTTCCCTCCCCCCGTTGCTAAAGCTGCGATCCGATTCCCCGCATTTTTAATCAGAAATTGCTTCCAAAATCTTTCCGCTGTAGTTCTTTCATTTTTCCAGTTTCCACAATGCCTTATAAATAATGGTTTTCTTAACCACCAAGCTAGCATCATACCTATTGTTCCGAAGTCAGACGGTATGGGGATATGCACTATGTCACTCTCCTTAATTTTGCTAATGAAATAGGGCATTTTTCGGATTCCGAGCCAGAGTATACTGAGTTTTCTCTTAATTCCAGAGTGCTTTGGAGCTCTTATTGGAGAAATGATGAGGTTGGGGTCTTTAAAATATATTTCTCCTTTGTGATCGCCAGGTACTTCTAGCGTCATTAGTTCCATTTCTGAAAACAAAGAAGATATAGCCATCATATGAAATACAAAGCCTCCGTCTGTAGCCCATCCAGATGGAGATTGTTCAGATTTCCATATTGGCTTATGAGAAAAGACTAGTATTTTCATTTTTTAATTGGGATTCAGTATTTTATGGCAATAGTAATTCCATCTGAACAAAGCTATGTATATACCAGAAGATTTACCCAGTAAATAATTCAGGCGTTTCTTTTCCGGGTGTTTGAGTGCAGCAAATCCAAATCTGAATAGTTCGAAGAACTGAAAGCTAAAGAAGCGGAGTTTTTGTTTTAAGCTTAAAGGACCCTCTATGTCATTGAATACGAAATAATAATTCAGGCAAGTTTTTTGCCCGATTATGAATGAGTTACTTCTTCCTGAAGTAGCGTTGAGCTCTTCACAATGGGCATCTCCGCATTGTAAGTTTTTATATCCTGCTTTCTTACATTTTAAAGCTAGGTGGTTGTCCTCAAGCATGCCATAATCCCTGAAAAAAGGGTGAAAATTTAATTCAGTAAAAATTTCTTTTCGATATACAGTGCATGCACTAGTCATTATATCTACTTCTCTTACGCCTTCGAAGAAGGGCTGGGCACCAGCATTTATCGGATATCCTGTCTTCCTATCGTAAGCACTAGGGGTGAAAGTAGATAATAGCCTTAATCTTCTATACCAACGCCATCTTGCCCTGTTTTCCATATTAAAGGAGTGACTAGTTTTATAGCCGGTAATACCTCCAATTTGGTTCAATGTATCTTTGTTGAAGTAACTTACAATGTGTTTGAAAAAATCAGGAGCCAAACGGACATCATCATCAATAAATGCAATTAACTGCCCATTCACTTTGTCTATACCGTAATTACGCTGAATAGCAGTGCCTCCTGTTTTTCGATAATATTTAATTTTAAATGGAAATATATCTTTATTAGTTTTAACCCACTCCTCTGTGCGTTTTTCCTGTAAAGGCGCTCCATCCACTAATATAATTTCATTAGGAAGATTTGTCTGTCGCGCCAGGCTTTCCAGAAGACCAGGAACTTCTTTGTACCTATAATAGGTAGGTGTTACAACGCTAATCTGCATGAGTAGCGGTCAGTTTTAAAATGATTTCGGGAATAGCTTCTACTGCCGAAGTTAAAGAGTTGCCAGGAAAGAAATCTGAAATAAGTTCTTCCCTAAACTGTTGGTCCAAAGTTGTATTTTCAAGATACTTGGCCAATATATTTTCCAATTCATTTGTATTTTTTGCTACGATAACAGCTTTGCTTTGTACAATAGGCTTATAATGGTCGAACTCATAGAATCGAGTGTAGTCATAGGGGTAGATATCTCTTCCAGGAGGGTTGAAACCAATGTTAATAGCAGGTTTATTTAGCATACATAGCTCGAGTGATATAGTAGAGGCGACGTTTACGCCTAGTTCACAATGCCTTAATAAATTAGTGAAAAACACTTGATCTTCTTTCAAGGGAGTTTGGAAGTTTTTTTCCCACTTTACCTCAGGAATAATGATATCCTTCCTGCGTGCCTTTAGTTCTTTGAATACATCACCTTTGTCTTTTGCATAAGTTCTAATCACTAAGTGAACATCAGGAGCTACTTTTTTTAATATATCTGCTACTATTTCTGCTACTTCAGGCTCGTAGGGCATGTGATGACTCATGCCGGAAGAATAAATAATGTATTTACCATCACTTGGAATGCCTAGGTGATTCAGGAACTCTTCTCTTTGAATGTGATATTTCGAGTCAAAGTGAAATGAAAACTGAGGGGTTCCTGTAACGAATATTTGGTTTGTTTTTATATCAGGATATAACCTTAGCAAATCACCTTTTATATCTGTATTCCAAGCAAAATAATAATCATAGGGAGGTATAATCCTACCCTGAGAAGTTAGGTTGTCCCATGAGAATAGGAAAGTGCCAGTTTTGATGCCTAATTGTTTTGCCGCTTGAATAACGGGGTAGGCGTTTTTAGAGTGAGAATGGGAACCATTAAAAATAAAGTCTGGCTTGATTTTTCCTAAAATATCTATGTAATGAGCTACTGCATATTCATTAATGGAGTGTTTGTATAGTAGACGCTCCAATACTTTAAGTCGTTTGGGTTGTGCAAAAAGTTTGGCAATATTCTTATTTGCCAATCGCTTTATTCTTTTTGATAAACTGTTTGCTTCTACATCACGCATTGTCCATCTAACCTTAGCGGCTTGAGACCACATGTACTTATTATGAGCTAGATCCAACAACCCCAACAGGTAACGGTGTGTATAGCTTAATCGAAATTCTTCTAAATCATAGTATGTACTAGAAATTGATTCTAAGTTTTGCTTTAAGTTTTTATTAGGGGTAACAGCTATTAGATGAACATCACAATCATTGCTAAGCTTTTTAAGAATACCCGTATAAAGAAAATTGCGAATAACCTCACCTCTTGGTACGACAAAACACAATCGCTTTTTACTCATGTATTTTTTGGTTTTTTTCAGGGGCTAAATAGAGCTCGTATTTTTTGAATACTTCCTCGACTTCATGATGTTCAATATCCCTCTCGTTGTTCGTGTTTGAGGATTCTCGTGGTAGGATTTTTTTTAAATAATAAGTAGGATTTAAATGCGTACTTGGCTTCAGCCCCAATAACGCTTTTAGCTTATTTCTTGGAGTATCATTAATTTGTATTCTTTTAAGCTCAATATTTTTTTCTATCTCGGAGAGTTGTTCCTCTGTTTGTGAGCGAAGTATACTCAATATTTGATCTCCTACTCTTTTATAAGCATTGCCATCTAGAGTGTAGAAACGTTGCTCTAGAAATTCATTAACATCTTTATTGCTCCATTTCTCGTAGTCTCTAGCTTTAATAAAAGAATTTATGGCATTAAAGTCTTTTAGGATATAGGAGTATTTTTTGTGTTCTTCGTAGTTTTCTGAAATATAGTTTTCATCGTCATCAACTTGTAATACAGGTTTCCCCATCAGCCATGCCTCTAGAGCTGTTGTACAGTTCCGCTGCAGGATTAGGTCGCTATGCATTAAAAACGGACGAACATTCTCATTAGAGATCAAAATCAGATTAGGTATTCCCGCAAAAATAGGTTCATACCTCTTAATATACCTTTCGGAAGGGTGTGTCTTGTAAAAAAAAGTATCATTTGGGTTTTCCTTAGCAAGTCTTGCAATTATACTTGAATGATTGTTAAACAATCTTTGTTGATTTTCATGTAATGCTTGAATCTTCTCTAAGGGATATTTGGCATTGTACCTATATCTATCATGGAACTTTTTAAACGAATAGCCTTGATATGGGCTTGTAGACATATAAGTAAAAATATGGCTGCCTAAGGGGATATTAAACCTCTTCCTGAAATCTTTTTCAGGTTCAATTATTGTTTTTAGTGCTGGATTGAGGTAGAAATCGAATCTTGGGTTTCCTGTTATCCTAAATCTTTCAAGATAGCTTTTCGTTACAAGGTCTTTTGCTCTATCATACATAGAGTTATTCCAAAGTAAGTACTTGTCTAAACCAAGGTTTTGTATTTCTGGATACCCAATTATCTTGTCTAAATCTGTGGGTGATTTGAAGTAACCTTCTGTCGGTAATTGGACAACCTTAATTCCCATTTCGATTACTTGACGCACCAGAAACTTTTTGTGATCCCAAACTAAATGATCAATTACTAATAAACTAGGCTTTTCTTTTAAAATCTTAGCAATTACACCATATCCACTTACGAATACGCTTTTAATTCCGGTTTTATTATTTGCATACCAAGCAATAAGACTATGTCCTTCGAAGTCCCGAGCGTGATAAGTCGTAATAAACATTATTTTTTGTTTCATAATCTTGTCACTTTAAAATAAGAATTCTAATATAGTCATAGGGTTTTTTACTCACAGAGTCTAATAAGATGCCATTTTAACTAACCTCACCCTCTATAAAACTTTCACTCATTCTCGTTCCTTTTTCAATGTCACTTGAGGCAACTTTACCAATGATCTTATGCAGGTACTTCGGATGCATCCCAAATCCTGGCCGAATGCTCCGCACATTTTCCTCTGTAATTACTTCCCCTTTTTTAATGTCTTGTACCACATATAAGGAACGACTAAAATCGCGCCCCTTTTTCTGCTTTTCGGTCAATTCATAAGACACTTGCCCTACTGCCTTTTCCGCCTCCCGCACCGCTTTGACCATAGCAGTAAACTCAGCTTCATCCATAGAAAAAGAAGCATCAGGCCCTCCAACACTTCGATCCAAAATGAAGTGTTTTTCAATAATCTTAGCCCCCAGGGCGGTAGCCACCACCGGAACGGTACTGCCCATCGTATGATCCGATAAGCCTGGAATGACCCCAAAGCGTTCTTTGAATTCCGGAATCATCGCCATGTTCGCTTCTTCAATGGGAGCGGGATAACTAGAAGTGCACTTGAGCAGCGCAATTTGGTTGTTGCCCATCCGCCGACAAGCATCCAAAGCCAGTTCAATATCTTCCAATCCTGCAATTCCGGTAGAGAGAATAATGGGTTTCCCTTTTGAAGCCACGTATTCAATCAAGGGGATATCGGTGATTTCAAAAGAGGCAATTTTGTAAGCCGGAGCATCCAATTCTTCCAAGAGGTCAACTGCCGTTTTATCAAAAGGGGAGGAAAAGCAAATTAAACCTTCTTCCCGAGCGCAATCAAATAAGGCTCGGTGCCATTCCCAAGGAGTGTAGGCTTCTTTATAAAGGTCATGTAGTTTCCGACCTTCCCAAATCGTTCCCTTGATCAAAAAATCTCCTTTGTCCGAATCTAGAGTGATGGTATCAGCCGTATAGGTCTGTAGCTTAATGGCGTCTGCTCCTGTTCTTTTTGCAGCCCGAATGGTTGCTAAGGCGGTTTCTAAATCGCCATTGTGATTGGCGGATAGTTCAGCGATGATAAAAACTGATGATTTTTCGTCAATTATTTTCGTACCAATTCGCATATTTAGCTTTTTCTATTTCTTCATCAGTAAAGTATTTAGGATTGAAGCACCCCACTAATATTCTATCGTGGTTTTTTTCGTCTTCCCAATAGTGACCTTTCAGTACACCTTCAACAATCCAGCCGGCACGAGTGTATGCTTTAATGGAGGCAATATTATTGGCATACATTCCTCCAAATAGTTTACGCAAGTCGTATTTTTCGAATGCTAAGCGCACACCTAGCGCAATGGCTTCAGTGCC
>CAJXVZ010000087.1 GCA_913062845.1 uncultured Psychroflexus sp. | reverse complement strand
CTGAAGAATCTCGCCAGAAATAATAGCTTTCATGGGCTTTGGAATTAAAAGTGCTCTTTACTTTCTCTAAAATGATGAAATTTTCAAAGAGCTGTCCTTTTGCAAAATGAACCTTGACATCTTCTGCAGATCGAATCCCTAATAAATAGGCTAGTAAACCGGTGTCGTAAAAATAAACTTTCGGAGTTTTAACAATGCGTTTGTTGAAGTTTGTATGATAAGGAGAAAGTCGAAAAGCGATGAAAGAAGCCTCTAAAAGCGACATCCATGAATTGATGGTTTTATTGTCTAATCCCAGTTCATTACCTAAGCTACTTTGGTTAAAAAGCTGGCCTGTTCTCCCTGCTAAAAGTTTTATGAATTTCTGAAATAAATCAAGGTTCATAATATTTTTAAGCATTCTTACATCGCGTTCGATGTAGGTATTCAAGTAATTTCCATAAAATTCAACGGGATCAATATCATTTATCCATTTGCGTGGATACGCACCATTAACCACATAATCTTCCCAATTATCATAATTGTAATGGCCCTGTTTGAGTTCTGTAAGCGACAAAGGCAATAGGTGAAAAAGCGATATTCTACCTGCGAGCGATTGAGAAATATGCTGAGACAATGAAAAGTGCTGTGAACCTGTAATTAAGTACTCTCCATTAATTTGGCACTGGTCTGTATATACTTGTAAATAGGAAAACAGTTCAGGCACATATTGAACTTCATCAATAATAACACCATTTTTATATGTTTCTAGAAATCCTTTTGGATCATTTTTAGCAAAACTTCGTAAAGAAATATCCTCTAAATTTACATAAGTATATGAAGGTTTTAGCATTTGGCAAAGGGTTGTTTTCCCCGATTGCCTAGGACCCATAATACCGATAATAGGGAACTTTTGTAGAGCTTCCAGTATCTTTGGAGCAATATGACGTTGAAGTTGATTCATTTTGTAATATTAGGAATTTAATTCCTAAATAACAAAAAATACTAGGAAGCTGAAAGTTTAAAACTTCACTTTATCAACCTCACTTGCAGGAAAGCCAATGCTGTACACTTTTTCCCTCGCTCTCTTTACAAACTTTGAACTTACCTTATAGTTTTTCACTTTTTTCACAAAAATCATCACATCCTCATTGTAGCACTTATAAAATAAGCCTTCTTTGTAGCGTGTAAATAGAGTGCTGTTTGCACTTTGGGTTACTTTTTCTGTTATTGTCATATCGCTATGCTGTAAAAAAACGACCGCTTACTTCGACAATGCTCAGCACAAGTAGCGGTTATAAAATCCTGCCACCCTAAAGGGATGGCAGGATAAAGTGTCACACTTCGGCTATCGCTCAGTGTAAAAATGAATCAAATCGCTTCGCTGATCACCCTTCGACTCCGCTAAAGCTTCGCTCAGGGTAAAAAGTGTCAACCCTGTGGAATAGCTGTTGCACAGCTACCGCCCTGCGGTATTCCACAGGGTTAATCCTTGAGGCAACGTACACTAAAGCCGAACGCCCTGTTGTTGCTGTACATGATGGCACCGCTGCTGTAGAAGTTCAGGCCTCTGGCGCTCGTACCACTAACCGTACTTGACCAATAGTAGCCGTCAGACCCAACATTGTAGAATAGACCGTTAGTGCTGCGGTTGCCCGCCACGGGCATTTTTATAGGTGAGCCAAAGGCGCCTGTAGCATTTTGTGTAGCAAAAGATGCATCTAAATCATTCAACTCAGTTTCTGTTGGCACCCTATACCCTGCAGGGCAAGGATCATGTACACCCTTAATAGCATCATTCCAACGTGTATTATCTTGTGTAGATAACCAATCCCAAGGAAAACTGCTGCTTGTAATAAAAAAACTACCTTCATTACCGGCAGCTACCGGGCCTGATGTTTCATCTGAATTACGATATTCATGACCATCATTGCCTCTTCCCCACTGATGCAGGTTGCCATAGGCGTAACAGTCATCACTGGCTCTTGCGGCTGTTAGCGCTCCTAGATTACGGTCCATCCAGATGTGCCCGGCAGCAGTTACATCGACAATCTCTGTTTCGCTGGCGGTGATGTAGGGCGCTATAAAACTACCTCCACAATCTGTAAGCGGACCGGGTTGTAAAGAACCGTCACAAGCACTTACCCATAAGGTTCCGTTATAAAACTCCAGACAGCCATTAGTCGTATTAAAAATCGTCAATCCCTCTGCCGGAGAAGCTATGACATCCCGCTGAGCAGTTGTCATACGCGGTGGTAAAAAGCCTTTGTCATTGCCAGGGCTGGTTACGTCTAGTTTAGCAGACGGATCCGGACTGATTGTGCCAATACCCACCTGGGCGTTCATTTGGCTCAAGCCGATGAAGGCGAGCAGTACGAGTAAAATTGAATTTGTTTGCATTGTTTCTGGTTTAATGTTTAATGTTTAAGGTTTAAGGTTTGAAGCCTCATAAGTAAAGTTAATAGGTTTATTTGAACTTTGAACTTTGAACTTTGAACTTTGAACTTTGAACTTTGAACTAGATACTTTTCACTTTGTACTTTGTACTTCTTACTTTGTACTTTGTACTTTGTACTTTGTACTTAGTACCAACTACTAATTATTATAAGCTTATGCCAAAACAAGGCTCAGTTTAAAGTAGTCTTACCACATCTCAGAGAATGGCAATAAAAAGTTTAAATCCCGATAGTATCGGGACAAATCGTTTTTGGAGGCGGTGAGGAATTAAAGAAATGCTGAAAGTCTTTTAATTGTTCATTATAATATGTGACAGGCTTTGCGTTTTGCATTTCGTAAATTTTGGTCGATGTATGCCATTCCTGCTCCGATAGTGCAGATTGCAGGATTTTAAAACCCTGTGTAGCAGATAGGGGGACAGAAGAGCCGGACTTGATGTCGATTTCTTTTATGATCAGGTCATCACCCTTTATTGTACTGTAATTGTCATACAACAACTTCCCATGAACAAGTAAAGGACGGTTTAGGCTTATATGGGATGATACCAGGCTCACATCTCCTTTGATTACGAATGCCGCGAAAACCTCAAGATATCCGTCAGCAACGAGCAAACCCGGAAGGCCAGTATCCGGCGTATTGCCGTACAACATTTGCTTTTGACTGGAATTAAAAATGATCTTTGACTGTCCGGATATGCTTTGGTTAATATAGTTGTCAGATTCCTGAGAAACCAAATCTTTTTCCAAATGTATAAGGGTATGTTCAGCAACATAAAATTGTGCGCGTAGAACAGGAACACATGTCCAGCTTATGACAATAAAAATACAAAAGGCGAAAGCTTTACAGGTTTCACAATTTTTGTTAGAAATTAGTTATCACAAAACTATAATAAACCGGTTATCAGCACTTTCAGTATAATACAAACCCTTTTACTAATGAAGAAAACATTTTCACTATTGGTTAAGCTGTTGCGATAGTGGCATAAAAGAGGGTTTTATGTTCTGGCTTCCGCTATATTGAAACCAACAATCTAAAAAAAGGAATACTCCATCATTTGCCTGCTAAGTTTTTACAAACCTGATCTTAGTGTATTGATTGGTCTTAATCATAACAAGAGCATTCAAAATCATGTCACAAAATCGGCTTAGTGCGGCAGCGCTAGCCGGAATTTCAGGAGATGCTGATTTTCTTTATTTTCAAGCTTTGAGAAAATGGGTAAAAAAAGAGAGGGAAAGGTTATAAAAGAAGCATACAGTCATTAATATCCCAAACCATATCTGTTTGTGATCATCTAAGAAAAAAATTCGCCCGTTTTAGATTAATAGAATAAAAGAAAAGGTTTTTTAACAAACATTCTGATTAATACTTGTGGTTATTGTAAATTTACCACAAGATAAAAAGCGAACAATTACAAAATGATGAAAAAGGAGAAAAAAGATAAGTCTGTCTTTACGGAAAATGATTTTTACAAAAAAAAAGATGATGCCTTTAAGCAAATTGTAAATGAGTTCAAGGGACCACTAACTGTCATTAAAGGTGTTACGGAGTATCTTAAATTGTCTACAGCCAACAGATATTCGTACGAAATAAATATACTGGAGCACAATGTGTATGATCTGCAGCGTATGATCACACAAATTCAGGACCTGAGTCGTTTATCGACTTATAATCTTGAAAAAGACCTGAAACAAACTGACCTTATATCTCAGTTAAGGTATTTCGTAAACTGTTTTCAGCTTCAGGCCTTACAGCAAGGCATTACAATAGATATAAACACCTGTTGTAGTGAAATAATGATGGATTTAGATACAGACAAGTTAAGGTCTGTCATTCATATATTGATCACAAATGTGTTGACTCAAATTGATAAGGGAAGCCATTGTAGAATTGATGTTGCTCTGAACGAGTCAAATACTGTTGCCAGCATAGAGATTAAATATACAGGAAATGATCTCGGGGAAATTAAACTGAACAAGGTTACAGAATTGTATTTTAAAACAGCGCCGGATAAACTTATAAAAGATAAAGGTCATAATATCGGTCTTTACTATCTTAAAAAACTCATGTCGATCATGGGTGGTGGTATCAAAATCAAAAATGATAAAAAACATACTACCATTCTGCTTGAGCTACAGGTGAGTCAAAATGCAGAACTTTTTCAAGAAGACCGCCTGATAACTGATATGGTTGGCGACTGGCAAATGGACCTTAACAATTTTGAAAAAGACAACAGGCCACAGATACTGGTCATAGAAGACGATCCATACGTCAGTAAATTACTGCAAATACAGTTAAATGCTTATGATATTATTTTATCAAATAACGGGAATGATGGCATCAGAAAAGGTTTGAAGTATCTTCCTGATCTCATTATCTGTGATATCATGATGCCTGGCAAAGACGGCTACGAGGTTTGCAGGATCTTAAAATCAGACGAAAGAACCAACCATATTCCCATAATACTGCTAACAGCCAAAGACGATATGGCTTCAGAGATTAAAGGTCTTGAAGTAGATGCCGATGCATATATCAAAAAACCATTTGAACAAAAGATTTTAAACTCAACCATAAAAAATCTGATCAATAACAGAATACATCTTCAGAAAGTCTATCAGCATCTCGATAAAATTTCTCAACCCACCGGCCAGTTGCAAAAGGATGAATTGATATTTCGGTTCAGAGAAGTTATACTGAAAAATATAAGTGATGAAAATTTAAACCTAGATGACATTGCTGATATCTTAAACATTAGCCGATCAGGCATTTATGCAAAAATTAAAGCGCTCACCGGCCTTTCTACATCTAACTATATTAATAAAATAAAAATGCAAAAGGCCAAAGCTATTATTGAAACAGAGAATAAAAATATTTCTGAAATAGCTTATATGGTTGGCATTACCAATCTACCCTACTTTAGTACACTTTTTCGCCGGGAGTATGGTATAAGCCCAAATGATTATAAAAGACAAATACATCCGTAATATCCTGTGAGTTGACATGAAATTCTCCGTCGTTGGCAATCTAATGTTGGTTTGTATTTCGCTATGCATTTATAGTCTGTTTTATTTTACAGATAATGAAATACACATGACTAAATATTTATTCCGAATATTTTGATGAATGTATACAAAAACCAAAAAGTACATTACAAAAATTCTAATAGAAGCGAGGTCAAATTACTGCATGGGATTATATTATAAGGAATTTACTGCGCAAAAAACCGGATTCTATTCAAAAAAATAAGCCATATAAGAATCACTACTACGTTTTTTTAAAAATAAAGAGAAGGTATTGTTATAAGACCAGACATTTACTGTGCTTTAGCACAAAGACTACAAACCATTTTACTACTGTACGTTTAAGAACTATGTAATCCAGGTAAAACCTCTACTCCCGTTGATAATTTTGTCATTTTAATTTCATTTTAAAGTTATAAATATATGTTAATATATTACTAATTTATTTTGATGTATTTATTATTAAATGAAATATAAATAATTGCGATGATATGATATAGCTCTTTTCGATCACTTTATCTCTACACTAACCCAACAATGATTACTGTTATGAAATATATATTATGTTTTACCCTCATTCTATGTTCTAACATTTATGCCCAGGTAGGTATCGGTACAACAAGTCCTAATGCTACTTTAGAGGTTCAGGGAGATCCAACTTCGGCTACAACTATAGATGGTATTATACCACCAAGACTTACAGGTGATCAATTAAGTGATAAAACCTATACTTCCAATCAAACCGGAGCAGTTGTATATGTTACAGCAGCAGACAGCACACCCGGTGGTCAAACTGTAAATGTAATATCTTCAGGATTCTATTTTTTTGATGGTTCTGAATGAATAAATTTAGCATCAGGTGTAGTTGATAAAACGGATGATGCATTGATCAATAATGCCGGTAATAACCGAATTGAACTGGAAACACAGAGTGATGGCAGTACTGCCCGAGCCTCAGGAACAGAATTTGTCATAGAGGATGATGGAAGCGTGGTTATAGGAAAATCTACAGTATCCTCAGAAAAATTAGATGTCGACGGTTCACTTGCAGGCCAATTAGAATTAACATCAGGACATTATACAGGTGTATATTCCGGAACAAATGGTCTTGGCGCAGGGTTAACCGCTTCAGTATTGTATAATTCATCGACTCAAACTGCAGCACCAGGTACAGATGTTACATTTGTTGCTGTTCAAGATACAGAGGCTTCAATTGGTTTTACTGAGGACATAACTGAATCCACTTCAAATTATATCTCAACTAGTATGACTGTATCAAGCAATAATGCTCAATTGTTTACCAGAGATGAAGGCACTGATAATCAATCTTCTTTAAATATCACGCCAACAGGTGAAGTGAGGCTAGAGTCAGAATTTGATGGAAGTCCAAACGTAAACAGAACCGAAATATTCTGGGCGAGTCCAACTAGTCCTATTAGATTTGGTTTTTCTGATAATGGAGTAACGGATTTTTATGAGTTTCCCAGAACAGACGGGAGCTTGAATCAAGTTTTAAAAACTGATGGTAATGGTACAATTACCTGGCAAAATACATTCTGGGTTGACAATGGCTCGAATCCGCGTATTGAAGTAGGCACACTTTCAGATGGTGTAACATCACGACCTTCAGGTAATGAATTTGTCGTTGCTGATATAGGAAATGTTGGCATTGGAGAAACCAATCCTCTAGCCAAACTACATATTGACAGTGCAAACGGATTTGATCAATTAAAATTGGAAAGCACTTATACGCCGTCATCATCTTCAGATCCCAACGGAACTGTAGGCGACATCGCATGGGATGATGATTATGTTTATATCAGAACATCTACAGGCTGGAAAAGGTCAGCTTTGACATCATGGTAGGTACTTTTTGAAAAGGATAAAATCCTAATAACTTTTCCAGAAGTAAGACGTAAATAAAATAAGTACCGTAAATAATTCCAACCGTCCTAATAGCATTAAGAAGGCACTCCACCACTTGGCCAGTTGTGGTAAACCGTTAAAATTATCAACAGGACTTACAATACCATAGGCAGGGCCGACATTACCTAATGACGAAGCCGCTGCTCCTACTGAACTCATAAAGTCTAAACCTAATAAAGACATGACAAGTGTTCCTACAATGAATGAAAGCATATATAAAATAAAGAAGCCAAGGACAGTGTAAACGATCTTTTGATCTACAGATTTGCCGTTATAGCGCATGGGCAACACTGCATTGGGGTGAAGCATTCTTTTAAATTCCAGGATACCATTTTTAATCAAAAACACTTGTCTTACAATTTTTACACCACCTGAAGTTGATCCTGCCGAACCTCCTAAAAAGAACAAGCCAAAAAAGAAAATACTTACAAATGGTAACCAGGCCGTAAAGTCTGAAGTCACAAAACCAGTAGTAGTTATTACTGAAACAACTTGAAACAAACAATGCCTGAAAGTCGCTTCAAAGCTGCCTAAGCCCATCGGATGATTTGTACTTGATAAAGTAAGGTCTCCCAATGTATAAACTGCTGTAAATGAAATGATGGTTGCAATCAAAACTATGGCTGCATACCACCTGAATTCTTCGTTCTGAATAAATTTTTTAAATTTTAGTTTAAAAGCGAAATAGAACAAAACAAAGTTTGTTCCTGACATAAACATGAAAATGATAATGATGTATTCTATCCAAAAATTTCCATTCCAATAGGCAATACTTGCATTTTTAGTCGAGAAACCACCAGTTGAAAGTGTGCTTAAAGCATGATTAACAGCATCAAAAACACTCATACCCGCTATATGTAAAAGTACGGTTTCCAAAGCTGTGAATGAAAAGTAAATCAACCATAGTCGTTTTGCAGTATCTGTAATTCTCGGTTTTAATTTATCAGCACTTATTCCGGGTGCTTCTGCCGTAAATAGCTGCATTCCTCCTATGCCAAACATGGGCAATATCGCAATGGTTAATACTATAATTCCCATACCTCCTATCCAATGGGTCAAACTTCGCCAGATCAATATCCCTTTTGGCATGATCTCTATATCATCCAATATGGTCGCTCCGGTAGTAGTGTATCCCGAAATGGTTTCAAAGAAAGCATTTGTAAAGTTTGGTATAGTTCCTGTCATTAAATAAGGTAAACAGCCACTAAGCGCCATCATTATCCATCCTAAAGTAACGATAAGATAGCCTTCTTTTTTCCCGATATCCTTGGGATGATTTCTGGTAAAAAACATCAGTAAAATGCCCAAAATTACAACCACTATAAAAGCAGTCACCAATTGTGACAATACTTGTGTTTCATCATAATACCAGCTTGTAATCGCTCCAAAAGACATGAATACCCCATTGAAAACCAGGAGTATTCCCATGATGTGTAAAACGACTAAAAAATTGAGTTGTGGCATTTAAACGAAAAATTTTTCAACCTTGTGAATAGACTGCGGTAGAGAACAAACCAAAACCCTGTCACCGGCTTTTATTACAAAATCTCCCAGTGCTATTATCCCTTCACCATCCCTTATCACACCTGCAATTATTGATGTTCTTGGAATATTAAGATCTGATATTCTATCATCACAGATCTTGGAAGTTGATTTAACTTCAAATTCTAATAATTCAGCATTCAGGTTGTTCAACTTAGTCAAAGCCACGATATCCCCTTTTCTGATATACCTGAAAATATTGTTGGCTGCAATAAGTTTTTTGTTGACCAGAGTATTTATACCTATGGATTGACTCAGCTGAAAGTAATCCATATTTTCCACCAGAGCAATGGTTTTTGGAACCCTTCTCGAATTGGCCACCAGACAGGACATGATGTTGGTTTCAGAATTCTCAGTAACTGAAATAAAGGCATCCATTTCAGAAATATGTTCGTCTTCCAAAACATCCACATTATGACCATCTGCATTGATCACCATAGTTTTTGGCAACATATCCGCAATTTCATGAGCCTTTTCTGCATCCTTTTCAATCAGCTTCACTTTAAATTTTTTCTCACAAAGTGCTTTGGATAAACTTCTACCAATATTACTGCCACCTAAGATCATTACATTTTTAATATCTCTCTTAGACGTACCGGACAATTTATACAATTCCTCTACCCCGGAGGCATCTGTCACGAAGTAAACACGGTCTTTTTTATAAAATTTTGTATCACCTCGAGGAATCAACGTGTATTGTGTACCGTTTCGCTGAATGGCTATTGGCATGAAATGTAATCCGGGAAAGACATCTGCGGCATCTTTGACCGTCAGTCCAACAAAAGGTGCTGATTCTGACAGGTTGAAACCGATCATTTTTAATATACCGTCATCAAATTCAAAAGTGTCTGTAAATGCAGATTGACTTAGCAGTTGAATAATTTCTGAAGCGGCCAGATGTTCCGGTGAGATCATTTCATCTATACCGAGACTGCTGATGTCAAATTTATCTTTACAATCAATAAATTCCGGGTTAGAAACCCTGGCAATGGTTTTTTTTGCACCGAGTTGTTTTGATATTCCACAGATCGTAATATTAGTGGATTGATCTGAGGTTACCGCGATTACCAGATCGGTATTGGCTACATTGGCATCGTTAAGAAGGCTTAAGGATGTAGAATCACCGTAAATAGTCTTAATATCCAGATGCTTGTCGGCGTAAGCTAAACGTTCCTTATCAATATCAATCAAAACAATATTGTGAGATTCGTAAGATAACAATTTAGCCAAATGAAATCCTACCTCTCCTGAACCAGCAATGATAATTTTCATACTGCAAAATTAGTCATTTAAACCAATATGCAATTGAATGATGAAAAAATGTAGTGTTAAAGCTTAAAGACGCGACCAGGCAATGACACCTCCATTAAGGTTATACAGAGATTCAAAACCTGCTTTTTCAAGCTTTTTTGCGGCATTCATACTTCTTTGACCACTTCTGCAATAAAGTATTAGTCTGTCAGAAGATTTAAACTTTGATTCGCATTTGCTTACAAAATCCGAATTAAAGACATCAATATTAACTGCATTTTCAATGTGGCCCTGTTTGTACTCATTTGGTGTTCTCACATCCACCAGCTTCAGACTTTTGTCTTGTTTTAATAGTTGCTTAAGAGCAGTTGCAGAAATATTTTTTACATTAGATTTTGATTTGAATAGATTAGAAAAAAGCATATTTAATTTTTTTCAAATTTAACCATGCATACAATTACCGGAAGTAACATTTGTTACATTGAAAAATGATATAAATATGTTCCTTTGCAGTATATAATATCTTAATTTTACAGATAAAGGATTCAATCTTGTTATTTTTGAAAAAAGAAAAAAATTCAATATGATCATTAAACAATTTAAAGACGAAGCTTTAGCTCACTATTCATATGCTATAATTTCAGGAAATAAAATGGCCCTGGTTGATCCGGCCAGAGACCCTTTTCCTTATTATAGTTTTGCAGAAAAACACAATGCTGAAATTGTTGCTGTTTTTGAGACCCATCCACACGCAGATTTTATAAGCAGCCACTACCAGATACATCTGGAAACAGGAGCTAAAATTTATACAAGTGAAAAAGTTGGTGCTGATTATCCTCATATAGGATTTGATGAAGGTCAAAACCTTAAAATGAACGATGTAAAGTTTTCAGCAATAAACACGCCGGGGCATTCTCCGGACAGCATTTGTATATTAGCCGAAAGTACTGATGACAACAAAAAAGCACTCTTTACAGGAGACACACTTTTTATAGGTAACGTGGGAAGACCTGATCTCAGAGAAGACGTTGGCAATATGAAAGCCACCAGAGAATCTCTTGCCAGGTCTATGTATCATACTGTCCAAAATAAATTCAATGATTTATCCGATGATGTGATAATCTATCCGGCGCACGGTGCCGGTAGTCTGTGTGGAAAAAATATGAGTAGTGATTCTTCCAGTACCCTGGGCAATGAACGTATGGGTAATTGGGCCTTTAAAGACCAGTCAGAAGAAGAGTTTGTAAAAGAGTTGCTGTCAGATCAGCCATTTATCCCATCTTATTTTGGTCATGATGTTGACACCAATAAAAAAGGACCTGAAAAATTTATGAAATCCATATGGTCTGTACCGTTTCATGCCTGCGTATCCAGTCTCGAAGAAAAATATCTGGTGGTAGATGCTAGGGATGAAAGTGAATTTAAAGCAGGACACCTGGCCAACAGTGTAAATATAATGGCCAGATCTGAAAAAGATAAATTTGAAACCTGGCTTGGTGCCATTGTAAAGCCAAATGAAAAATTTTTTCTGGTTATCAATGCATCTAATGATTATCAGAGTATCATGGAAAGAGTGGCTAAAATTGGTTATGAAAGCCAGGTATTGGCAGTTGTAACACTTACAGCTAATCCTGAAATAAGTGATAAAAAAATTGATCTTGAAAAATTTAAAGCAAATACAGAAGATTTCACTATAGTGGATGTCAGAAATACTTCTGAAGTAGAAAATGGACTTAAGTTTGAAAATGCCATACATCATCCTTTGAACGATCTTAGAGAAACAGTTGACCAGATCCCTGATAACAAAGCTATTGTTGTACACTGTGCCGGAGGATACAGAAGTAGCGCCGGACATAGCATTATAAAGAATGCCAAACCAAACACAGAAGTATTTGATCTGAGTTTTGCCGTATCTGACTTTTAAAGGAACTCACAATAATAATTGACTTAGGTTGAGATTTTCGGTCAACTTAATCATTATATTTGCATGCGAAATTATCTGTGGTTTGTATTCTTTGATTGCCTATCACTAAACCACCCTGCACTTGAAGTGCAGGGATTTTTTTTACACAGGACTGAAAGTCCTTCTTTTTCTTACTCAAGTA
>CAJXVZ010000086.1 GCA_913062845.1 uncultured Psychroflexus sp. | reverse complement strand
TAAGATTAAAGGTTTGGGTTAAGGTGAAATCACCACACTGCTCCAAAGGTTGTGGGTCGATGGTGGGTTGGGGTGTGCTATTTGTTGTGATGGTAAAAGACACACCTGATGCAAAACAATTGTCGTTAACACCATTCTGCACAGTGACATAAATTGTACTTAAGCCAAAGCTAGAGGGGTTGTAATTTGTTGGATCAGCAATGGCATTTGATATATTGTTGTTTTCTGCATCAATTTGATTTTCGTAATATAAAACTGTAAAATCACCAGGGCTTTGACCATTGAGAGCTATTACATCGTTAACTGTCAAATCAAAATTGGCCAGAGAAAGATCATCAAAGCAGTCTTCCAGATTTTGTAGATTATCACCAATTTCAACTTCATCTAGAAATAGAGTGAATGAAGATACAAGGTTACATGAGGTATTTCCTGTATTTTGAATAAGTATGAAAATTTCTTCATTATTAACACCAGAATATGAATTAATAATTGATGAATCTATAGCTAGCGTTGCGTCTCCTGAGTCTGCATCTGCTTGAGTGTTAAAATACAAAATCTCAAAGTCCGCTGGATTATTTAATTGCAAAGAAGTAGGATTGACTTCAGTAAGATCAAATGTAGCGTTAAGATCACCACTGCATTCTGTTAAATCTTCGATAGGGTTATTAATAATTGGGTTTTCAAAAAAAGTAACTTCAATTTCATCTTCAATTACCGTTGAACCAAAAGTTACTGTTGATCTAATTGTTCCACCTGGAGCTGATACGTCAAGACTCGGTCCGATTTCGCCGGGAATCGTCTCAAAATTTCCAGTAGCTGGATTTAGTAACTCCCATGAATATGAATCTGCATTATTGGCATCAGCAAATATTGTAACTGTTTCTCCTTCACAAGCATCTATATCTTCTCCTAAAACCAGATTTCCACATGATAAGCTTCCTGCTCCAGGATCTCCCTCGTTGATCTGCTGTAAACTAATGAAACCCTGATTTGTATTGAAGTTTGTAATGATAATTATATAAAACTCACCTGCCTGTGCATTTTGAACACCCATATTTTCGATGGGTGCCGCTGAATAACTACAGCCATCAAATAGACTGCCATTAGGCAGATCGGGAACTTCGGTAGAAGAATTTAAGTTTCCACAATTTCCATCTGGACTGTTAAAAGGCCCCCATATTTTAAAATCCACATCCAATCCAGTACCATTAAAGTCTGCACTTGTGTTTTGTTCAATCAAGAATGCTAAATCTCCACTCGTTTCAACTTCAAAATAAAACCAGGCCGGATAGGGTTCTAAACCTAGGCATCCATAATCAGGACCAGATTCTGCATTTGATAAACCACCAGTTTGATCACTTGAATTTGGAAAGACCAACGCCGTACCACCAGCACAAAACTGTAAAGCATCTGCACAAAAGAAGGCAGAAGCAGAAACAACTTCTACTGGTATTTGGAGAACATCATTTTCACATCCGAAATCATCAATTATGGTTACAGAAACTGTAAAGTTGCCAAGAGTTTCGTATGTATGTTGTACGAGATTCGTATTAGTAGTTACAGGCGGCGTGCCATCTCCAAAGTTCCATACATATTGAGGATTATTTCCATTTCCTGGAGGAAAAACAGCATTAACCTGAAAATTAGTAGCCTGAAAAAAGTCTATCTCATATGTTTGTGTGACAGCATTAAAGTTAGATGGAACAATTTGATTGAGCGTAGCTGTAGTATCCTCGCATGGTTCACGGCAGTCTATTGTTGCTGACCAACCCGCGTTAGGGAAAAAAGATGCTGACTGAAAAACAATCGTCAAACATCCAGTAGGATTTTCATCAGATGCAGTAATGAATTCAGGAGCTTGATTGCCACCAAAGCTACCTTCAAAAGAGCCTATGACGGGTGATTGATCTGAGTCTCCATCATAAATTGTAAAATTAGTTCCCGAAACTGCAGGAACTTCAAATGATGTAAAATCCAAAGTTGAAATCAAGGTCGGAACATCAGGACAAATTGTTATTGTAAAATTTTCGTTTGTAGAATAATTTCCACCAGGCCCACCTGAATCATAAAAAGTACCGGAACATTGGTTAAAAGTACCATCCTGCATTAAAAGATCCTGGGCACCAACATGAAATGATGACAAAAGAACTATTACTAAAAATATATGTCTGTTAATATTCATAAGCCGATTTGAGTAGCTATTAATCATAAATCTGAAAAAGTTGCGAAAAATAATAAAATAATATTAAAGCCTTATAATGAATCGTTAATTAGTTTATTATAAAATCCTTACAATACCTGAATAATTTTGATATTACAATACTTTAAAAAAGGAAGAGTTCTATTAAAAAATAATACTTTTGCCCTGAATTAAATTTTCATGAAATATCTGATTTACTTTTTGAGTTTTTGTTTTTGTATCCAGATGCTGGGACAAAACAAAAAATTACAACGCGTAAATACTGGTGGTGGAAACAGGACAACCAATCAAAATGCAGATAGTACAGAAGGATATGTTGAAACCAAAGAAAGGCCTTCAATAGATAAATATAAGATCATCAACCACAGGAACGATACAATCATTGCTGATACATCGTTAACTATTCAAAAGGAGTATAAATTTAATTATTTACGTAAAGACGATTTTGAGCTCCTGCCGTTTCACAACATTGGTCAAACCTTTAATAACCTGGGATATACGTTTGATAAAGTAGGACTGAGGCCCCAATTTGGAGCTCAGGCGAGACGTTTTTACTATCTTGAAGCCGAAGATATTTATCATTACTATGTGCCTACACCTTATACAGACCTTTATTTTAAAACCACCTTTGAACAAGGGCAAAATCTTGATGCCTCTTTTACCAGCAATTTTACAGAGAGATTCAATTTTTACATTGCATACAAAGGCTTGAGATCCTTAGGGAATTATCAAAACTCAGCAACTTCAAATGGTCATTTTAGAATTGGGGTAGCCTATAGTACTAAAAATGACAGGTATCATTTAAGAACACACTTTACATCACAGGATTTTTTAGTTGAAGAAAATGGTGGTCTTACGGCAACAGCAAGACAACAATTCCTTGATGGTGTTGAAGATTTTGAAAACAGAGCGCAGCTGGACGTTCAGTTTGAAAATGCTGAAAACTTTTTTTTGGGCAGACGTTTTCTTGTGGATCAGTTTTACAAAGTGAAAAAGGGAAATGACTCTACTCAAAACGGCCAGCTGAGATTAAAGCATAAAATACTTTTTAAAGACAAATCATTTAGTTTCAGCCAGAGACGGGCAAATGACGTATTCGGGATAGCTTTGGAATCCCAAAACCTGAATAAAGAAGTACAGTTTCAGGATGTAGAAAATTCACTAGGTCTTAGTTATCAACTTAATCCATTAGGCGTATTTGAGTTTAATGTTTCCCATAGTAATTTTAACTATGGTTATCAGTCTGTTTTTATTTCAGATGATTTTGTTGTTCCGAACCGACTTACCGGAGATATTCTGTCACTAGGCGGTTCTTACAGAGGTAGAATTGGAAAATTTGATCTGCGAGGAGATTTACAGTATAATTTTTCAGGAGATTTTGAAGGTAATTACCTTAAGACAGAGGCCAGATATGATTTTTCAGACGACTTGTCCTCAACAGCAAAACTCAATATTCATTCCAGAGCACCAAACTATAATTTTTTGTTGCATCAAAGTGATTACCTGAATTATAATTGGATTAATAATTTTGAAAATGTAAAAACACAATATCTTTCAGCTGAAATAGAATCAAAGAAATACGGCAGAGCAGAGGCCAGTTTAACACAAATGCAGGATTACACCTATTTTGGTTTTGTAGACAATCCGGGTGAAGATGCAATTACAGATTCTTTGGTAAGACCTTTTCAGTTTTCCGGTGAGGTAAGGTATTTTAAACTCAAATTAGAGAAAACTTTCAGATACGGAAAATTTTCATTGGCCAATACTGTGATGTATCAAAATGTTCTTGATGGAGCAGATGTTTTTAGGGTTCCTGATTTGGTTACAAGACAATCTTTATTTTACACGGACCGCTGGTTCAAGAAAGCACTTTTTCTTCAAACCGGTATAAATTTCAAATATTTCACCGGTTATAATGCCAATGCTTATGATCCGATTCTGGCTGAATTTGTTGTTCAGGACTTTGAAACACTGGATGACTTTTATACCATTGATGTCTTTTTTAACATGAAAGTCAGGCAGGCGAGGATTTACTTTAAATATGAAAATATTACAACCTTGTTCGAGAATAACACCAGTTTTGCAGCGCCAAATTACCCCTATCGCGATGCAGTTATCAGGTTTGGATTAGTCTGGAATTTCTTTTTGTAAAGATTTCCATTTGTTTAATAAAAATTAACTTTACAAGTCTGTATTTTTGAAGTTTTAAATTATTTGATATGAAAGGTGTTTTGATGGTAAATTTAGGATCTCCAAAATCTACGGATCCTAAAGATGTAAAAACCTATCTCGATGAGTTTTTGATGGACGGCAGAGTGATTGATCTGCCCTACATTTTGAGGGCAATATTGGTTAAAGGAATTATCCTAAATACCAGACCAAAACAGTCAGCAAAGGCTTACAAAAAGATATGGTGGGAAGAAGGTTCCCCGTTGATAGTCCTTTCAGAAAGATTGCAGGCAAAGATAGATGATTACACACAGGTGCCCATCGCTCTGGCCATGCGCTATGGAGAACCATCAATACATCAGGGTTTACAGGAATTGCATGAAAAAGGTGTTGATGAAGTTTTACTTTTACCGCTATATCCGCAATATGCCATGGCCACAACAGAAACGATCCTGGTACTTGCTGAGGAATTAAGAAAAACCCATTATCCTCAGATGAAATTTACCACGGTACCTCCTTTTTACAATCATCCCGATTATGTGAATGTATTGTCTGCTAGTATTTATGAAAAAATAAAAGATCTGGATTATGAACACCTTTTATTTAGTTATCACGGTGTACCCGAAAGACATATCAAGAAAAGCGATATTACAAAATCTCATTGTAAAATAGACGGCAGTTGTTGTCAAACCCCATCAAAAGCACATGAGTTCTGCTACAGACACCAGTGCTTTGAAACCACTCGTTTGGTAGCAGAAACACTTAAACTGAAAGAAGGTACATACAGCACATCATTCCAGTCCAGACTTGGGTTTGATCCGTGGTTAAAACCTTATACGGACAGGACCATAGAAAAACTGGCATTGGACGGTACTAAAAAAATGGCAATCTGTACACCGGCTTTCGTATCAGATTGTTTGGAAACTTTGGAAGAGATAGCCATGGAAGGTGAAGAGATCTTTCATGAAAATGGAGGAAAGGATTTTACTTTTATTCCTTGCTTAAATGACCGTGAAGATTGGGTGAAAACACTGAGCCGATGGATTGATGAATGGGCCATGCAGGAAACTGTAAAGACCCAAACCGCATGAGAGGGTCTAAGTCCGAAGAGCTCGGAGAAGAATCGATAAGTAAATTATTGATCAAGCAGTCAGGTCCGGCCTCTATCGGGATATTGGTCATGTCCCTTAATATACTGGTAGATTCTATTCTGGTTGGTAACTGGATAGGATCGGTAGCTATTGCAGCTATAGGAGTTGTTCTTCCGGTTTCATTCTTTATAGCTGCTTTGGGGCTTGCTATTGGAATTGGCGGGTCTTCAATAATTTCAAGAGCACTAGGTGGCAAAAAGCTTGAAAAAGCATTAACGACATTTGGTAATCAAATATCCATTACTTTATTACTAACAGTTTCATTGGTCATCATAGGGCTTATCTTTATAGATGAGCTTATTCCTGCCTTTGGAGGTAAGGGCGATATATTTGAACCTGCAAAGATATATTATGAAATCGTTCTTTATGGCGTGCCTTTTCTGGCGTTGAGCATGATGGGGAATACCGTAATAAGAGCTGAGGGCAAACCGATGTTTGCTATGATTGCGATGATCATTCCTTCTATAGGTAATCTTAGTTTGGATTTCTTACTCATTAAGTATTTGGACATGGGCATGCATGGTGCTGCATGGGCCAGCACGATATCCTATCTCTTGTGTCTGGCGTTTATTACCTGGTTCTTTTTTTCAAAACATTCAGAACTAAAAATCAATTTTTCTCATTTTGGCCTGAATACTGATATCCTGAGGGAAATCAGCGAATTAGGTATTGTTACTTTAGCAAGACAGGCAGTGGTGAGTCTGACTTATTTCTTGCTTAACAATATTTTATTCAAGTTGGGACAGGAAGCCGGAGTCACGACTTATGTCATCATATCCCGAATGCTCATGTTTGCTTTATTTCCCGTTTTGGGTGTTACACAAGGCTTTTTGCCTATTGCCGGCTACAATTATGGTGCAGATCTGAAACAAAGGGTCAGAGAAACTATAAATAAGGCTATACTTTACGCGTCTGGCCTCGGAACACTTGTTTTTATTCTTATCATGATCTTTTCGGAGCAAATTGTAATGGCTTTTACCAGTGATCCTGAAATTTTATCGCAAACACCATCAGCGATGCGATGGGTTTTTGCCGCAACACCTATTGTTGCTATCCAGCTTATAGGTTCTGCTTATTTTCAGGCTATAGGCAAGGCCAGGCCGGCATTCTTACTTACACTCACAAGACAGGGTTTTTTCTTTATACCTCTGATTCTTATTTTACCGAATTACTATCAGGAGTTTGGCGTATGGATTTCCTTTCCTCTGGCAGATGTCTTGTCCACTATTGTCACCGGTTATTTTCTTAACAGAGAAGTTAAAAAGACACTGAATTAATTATATCCTCACAATACTTAAAAATAAAGCTGACAAAGCCTTATTATCATGTGATGAAAGAGAATGAATCAATACCGCCTTGATTGGTTTAAATCTTAAATATCAATATCATCTGTCTTTTCACCGGAAAATAATCGTAGTTTTCAATTGATCATTTTATCGTTTGAATGAATGTTTGTGTACTTTTTGTATCCGAATGAAGTCAAATTTTTGTTGATGATTTCAGTTATCATTGATGTACGGATATCAATGTTTTAGTGCGGAACAGCTTATAAAAAAAAGCCATCCTTTTCTAAGGATGGCTTTTTCGTAATAAGTAAATTATTATTTTATTTAGGATCTAAAATATCATCTATTCTTTCAATAAGGTCCTGAACGTGATATCTTGTCATGCGGTCACGACTTCTTGAGTTTTGCAGGCTTCTTCTTAGATTTGTCAACTCAGCTCTTACTAATGGTCGGATATCAGAATTTTCAACTTCAATATTACTTCTGCTGATGTATCTTCTGAACCTCGCAGGCAGTGGAGATTGCTCTTCAGTCATTAACTCGTGCATTCTGGTCACGTAAGTTCTCTGCAAATTTCTTCGTGGTCTTGTTATTTCACGTCCATATCGTAATTCACTGAATAAACCTTTTCTTAAATCTTCCATCATTTCGATAGGTTTATAAGCATCTTCATTGAGTTCTTCATTTTCCATCATTCTTGCAAAACGACCAAAATCAAGCAGATTGTTCAAGGTACGTTCCTGAAGACTTCTTAGATCTTCAAGATAGCCGTCAAATTGAATTTTATTGAAGATTTCTTCATCCAGCATCCATTCCGGTGTTTCAAATAGCTGCTCATTCAAGAATTTCATAGCTCTGACCTGCTTGTCTCTCGGCGCATGAGTGTAAACTGCGCCATCCTGATCGTAGGTTTTGTAAATTTCATATACACCACCAATGTTCGCAGTCACATGTCCCATATATCTTCTGTATTGGCCAACCACCTGTGCGTAAAGATCTTCGAGGTCGTCATAGTCTTTGCCGTCTTCAGCTGTCCATTCGATAAGATTCGGAACGATACGCTTTAAATTTTCTATACCGTATTCACTGGCTTTCATACTATCGTCACCAAGATCTTCAGTTTGAGAACTTGGGTCAATAACGCCTCCAATTTGTTGACGACCAAATCTGTACATTGGATCGCCCGCTTTCTCTAAAATCCATTCATCTAAAGTCGATTTTTCTTCTTCAGCTGTTTTATCCAGAATAGGCTTATAACCCCACTTGATTGAATATTTATCATATGGACCAATATTTGGCATTAAAGCTACATCTCCATCGCCTGGCTGTGCGATATAATTAAACCTGGCGTAGTCCATGATTGATGGTGCTGTGCCATATTTTTTAGTGAATTCAGGATCTCTAAGCTGATCAACTTTATAGGCCACACTGCTTCCCATATTATGGGGAAGACCTAAAGTATGACCAACTTCATGCGCAGATACAAAACGTATAAGTCTGCCCATAATTTCATCTTTAAATTCCACGCCTCTAGCATCCGGATTAATTGCAGCTGTCTGCACAAAGAACCAGTTTCTTAAAAGCGTCATCACGTTGTGGTACCAGTTGATGTCTGATTCCAGAATTTCACCTGAACGTGGATCACTCACGTGAGGTCCGTTAGCATTTGGAATTGGTGAAGCCAAATAACGCACAACAGAATATCTTACATCCTCAGGACTCCAGTCCGGATCTTCCTCCGGTGTTGGTGGATCCATTGCTATAATTGCATTTTTAAAGCCAGCTTCCTCAAATGCAACTTGCCAGTCTTCAATCCCTTGTTTTATGTATTTACGCCATTTCTTTGGCGTGGCTCTGTCGATGTAATATATGATTGGTTCTTTAGGTTCGACGAGTTCACCTCTTTTAAATTTCTCAATGTCTTCCTCTTTAACTTCCAGTCTCCATCGGTCCAGGTAGGTCACAGTTTTAGATTTTTGAGCTTCTAGACCATAGTCTGTCTGACTGGAAGTAAACCAACCTACACGTTCATCAAAATACCTTCTCTTCATAGGAACTTCAGGTAAAAGAACCATGGAATTACTAAACATTAAAGACAAACTGCTGGTACTGCTATTGGATGGCGGATTACCGGCGTTGTAAGTTTTTACGTGTCTGATTTCTATGTTTTCAGGATAACTTCTGATGGTGTCTATATAAGATCTTGATTTATCAATTCTTGAGACTTTATAATTTCTTCTTCGGCTGTCCTGAAGTCCTATTGCTTTAACGTCTTCTTCAAATAACTTTGTAGCGTTTATAACAACATTATTGTTAATAGAGTCTTTTTTGTAAGCTTCAACTTCAAAACCATATAATATAGGTTCGAAGTTAGAGTTTTTTACTGCTTCGTGTACAGGAAGAGAATCGTTGGCATAAACGCTGTATGAAACAACATTCAGGTATACGTTGTCGCCTTTTTTGGTCCATCTCAAAACCTGTTCATTTTGTTTACCGCCACCAAAACCAAGTCCGCTGGCAGTTTTTGCTATTCTTGTTACCATTAACATTTCTCTTTCGAAAAGGGAATCAGGAATTTCAAAAAAATACTCTTTTTTGATTTTGTGTACATCAAACAAACCTTTATCGGTTTTGGCATCCTTAGTGATCACCTTGGCATAAGGTTTCACACCGTTTTTATTTGATGGTTTTTTCGAAGCCTGTGCAGAGCTTTTGGCCTTTGATTTTTTGAAGACACCACAACCTGTAGTTGACAGCGTCATAGCTGCTATCAAAAGCAGAAAAATAAATCTGTATTGCATAAATATAAGTTTAGGGTTAAAAATGTTCAATTTTTGGACTATAAAACATGGGAATAGTTAAATTTTGAACTAAACTATATTGTTTTAGTTCTATTAGATCACTTTAAACCAATGGAATATAAACAGGATTTTAAATTATTTCATTTTAAGTCTAGAAATCCATTTGAAGAAAAAGAAAACTCCAACTATCAGACAAGCAAAAATTAAAATATAGTATATCAAAGGGTCATCTCCTTTTGCTCCTCTCAAATTTTTGATGACAAAAATTATACCGGCACAAATGTATAAGATAATGCTTATCAATAAATTTTTCACTTTCGGATTATTTTTTTAGATAAATCAATTCTTCAAATTTATTTTATTTCCATTGTATTGTTATTTCTGTTTATATCGGCCATTTTTTGACTCGGATCTATTTCAATGGATTCAACTTTAAAACTGCCAACCGGAATTTCCAAATCATATGTAGGATATGCCCATGCCCAGTCGTCTACTGTGTTTTCCATGCCAGGTTTCTCCCATCGCATGATTCTCAATGGTATATAAAACATTTCACTGCCACCACTTTCATAATTCACTTTTACTTCTATCGGCATTGGAATAAGCCCTATTCTTTCCAGGGTGACAATGGTCGCATTGGGTGTTGTATTTACTTTTCGAACTGCATAGTCTATAGTATTTGTAGTCATGGTCCATTCTCTCAAATACCAGCTTAATTCCGCGCCCGATACTTTTTCAGCTACACGTATAAAGTCATTTGGTGTGGGATGTTTGAATTTCCATTCATCATAGTAACGTTTCAAGGTTTTCTCAACATTTTCTTTACCAATGATATATTCCAGCTGACTAAGAAACACCGCACCTTTGGAATATGCAGCTATACCGTAAGCCGAATTTCTGTCATAACGGTCTGCGTGGGTGGTTTGAGGTTGTTCTATGCCTGACGTCGCCAGGTAGATGTAGTTTCTGTATGAACCGGCATGAGGAAAATCACTTGTATTAACTGAGACCTTATTTTCTGCAAGTGTAGAAATATAGGTAGTAAAACCTTCATCCATCCATTCGTGCTGGCTTTCATTGGTAGCCAAAACAAACTGAAACCAGGAGTGTGCCATCTCATGCGCTGTAACGCCGACAAGACTACCAAATTTTCTTTCACCCGTAATAAGCGTACACATGCCGTACTCCATGCCGCCATCACCACCCTGAATTACTGAATACTGGTCGTAAGGGTAGGGACCTATGTTTTCATTAAAATAGGATAATAATTCTTCTGTTTTTGGTTGTAATTTTTTCCAGTTCTCTTTTATCTTTTCATTATCCTTATACAGGAAATGAAGTACAGTACCATCTTCTGTAATTCTTTTGTCGTGAATGTAATCGGGATCTGCAGCCCAGGTGAAATCATGTACGTTTGGCGCCTTAAAATGCCAGGTTAATTTTTTGCCTTTTTGTTTTACTTTTACGCCTTCGTCTTCATAACCGTGACCTATATCATTAGGATTTTGAAGATAACCCGTACCTCCTAAAATATAATCTTTATCGATAGTGATTTTCACGTCAAAATCACCCCAAACACCATGAAACTCCCTGGCAATATAAGGGTGAGCGTGCCAGCCTTCAAAGTCGTATTCTGCTAATTTTGGATACCATTGTGTCATAGAGTAGGCGATGCCTTCTTTGTTATCTCTGCCTGATCTTCTGATCTGAAGGGGAACCTGGCCGGTAAAATCCATTGTAAAGGTTGTTTTATCACCGGGTAACAAAGGTCGTTTTAAATCTACTTCCATAACCGTACCTTCAATAACATATTCTAAGGCATTGCCATCCTGATTTAGAGATTTCACTTTAATAAAGCCTATTTCATCTTCCTTTAATTTTGAAATCCTGTCGCCAACTCTGGAATCAGGATCTTTTATAGTTCTCGATCTCACGTCCATTTCGCTTCCTGGTTGAAAGGCATTGAAATACAAATGGTAGAAGACTTTTTTCAATGTGTCAGGTGAGTTATTGGTGTAAACCAACTCTTGTTTACCCTTATACTGATGTGTTTTCACATCCATATCAATATCCATTACGTAATTTACATGCTGCTGCCAGTAGGAATCTGTATTTTGAGCAAATATTGTATTAACGGTTAGTATAAAAGCTAAAGCTATAGTGTATCTCATAAATATTATTTTGTTTAAAAATGGAAAAACCCCAATGCATAAGCATCAGGGTTTAGAAAATTTTATAAACTGAGATTAAAAATTATCATTTAGACATTTGACTTGCTAGGATAATGGCGTTATAAAGATTAACCATATTACCCGTTTCAGAAATTTCTGCAAAAGGTTTAACTTTATTGGAGTCACCACTTAAAATGACTTCAGCATTAGGAGATAAACCGCTATTCAAAATTACATTTTTTACTTGTGGAGCTGTGAGTTTAGGAAATAAAGAACGAATCACAGCTGCTACACCAGCGACATTTGGTGATGCCATAGATGTGCCTGATAAATACTCATATTCGTTATTTGGAACAGTAGCATAAATCCCTGCACCCGGAGCAAAAACATCTACGCTGCCTTGACCATAATTAGAAAAACTTGCAATCATATTTGAACCATATTCTGAGGTTAAAGCACCGACATTGATAAAATTATCAGCAATTTCATCAATTTGTCCTGGCCATTCATCGTTTGGATAGACTCGATTTTCATCTAAATCTAGACCTTCATTTCCAGCTGCGTTAACTATCAACACATCATTATCTGCAGCATATTTGATAGCATCGTTTACCCAATCTGGATGTTTAGAGTAGTATTTACCAAAACTCGTATTAATAATTTTTGCGCCATTATCAACAGCATAACGAATGCCAAGAGCTATATCTTTATCATATTCATCTCCGTCGGG
>CAJXVZ010000085.1 GCA_913062845.1 uncultured Psychroflexus sp. | reverse complement strand
CCTGGAACTTACCTTTATATCTTTTGACCTGGAAAATTGCGCCCCCACTTGCAGCTGGAAATTGTGTTATCGCAAAACCAAGTGAAGTCACCCCTATGACCGCTTATCTGCTTTCAAAAATATGCAAAAAAGCAGGCTTACCTGATGGCGTTTTAAATATAGTTCATGGTTTAGGGCCAGAAGTTGGGCAGGCAATAGTTGAGCACCCAAAGATTAAAGCCATTTCATTTACAGGCGGAACCAAAACAGGTGAACATTTGGCAAGGACAGCCGCACCAATGTTTAAAAAATTGTCTCTCGAACTTGGCGGAAAAAACCCAAATATAATATTTGCTGACTGCGATTACGAAAAAATGCTCAAAACGACTTTAAGGTCTTCTTTTGCCAATCAGGGACAAATTTGTCTATGTGGGTCCAGAATATTTATTGAGGAGAGTATTTACGAAAGATTTAAGCATGACTTTATTGAATGCGTAAGTCAGCTGAAGATTGGTCATCCTATAAACGATGATGTCAACCTGGGTGCTTTAGTGTCTGAATCACATTTCAATAAAGTCCAATCGTATATTCGAATGGCACAAAATGATTCAGGTTCAAAAATTCTATATGGTGGTGAAAAATTAGATCTTAAAAAATATCCGGATGGTTTTTACATGAAACCCTGCATTATTGAAGTTAAAGACAACAACTGTCGATTAAATCAGGAAGAAGTTTTTGGACCTATCGTGAGCATTATGCCATTTAAAGATGAAAATGAAGCTTTAAGAATGGCAAATTCAAGCCCGTATGGCTTGTCTGCTACCATCTGGACGCAAAATCTAAACAGAAGTATGCGATTAAGTCAGGGTATTGAAAGTGGAATCGTATGGATAAATACCTGGCTCAATAGAGACTTACGTACACCGTTTGGCGGAACCAAACAGTCTGGTGTTGGCCGCGAAGGTGGTTTTGAAGCGCTTAGATTTTTTACAGAGCCTAAGAATATCTGTATAGAATACAATTGATAATATTTGATTAAAAAAAAAGTGCTTCATTTTTGAAGCACTTTAACTTATAATCAAGATTTAAACGATATTTATTTTCCTTCGTTCATCTTGTCTTTCAGAGCTTGTAGCTGTGCATTAGCATCACCTAAAGTAGCTTTTTTGTCTTCTTTAGCTTTAGCTTGTGCCTGCTTAACAATTTTTTCCTCTTCTTGTCTGTGAATAGAAGTATGTGAAGCAACAACCCTTTTGAATTCTTTATTGAATTCAATGATAATAAATTCTGCTTCTTCACCTTTTTTAAGTTTAGAACCATCTTCTTTTTCAAGGTGACGGTTTGGTACAAAAGCAGTGACATCTTCATTGAAATCTATTGTTGCACCTTTGTCAACTATTTCAGTCAGCTCAGCTGTATGCTTAGTTCCTACGGCAAACTCTTTAGAATATTTATCCCAAGGATTTGTTTTAGTCTGCTTATGACCTAAACTTAATTTTCTGGCTTCTACATCAAGTTCCAGTACAACAACTTCAAGTTCATCACCAACCTTACAGAATTCTGATGGATGCTTGATTTTTTCTGTCCAGGATAAATCTGAAATATAAATCAATCCATCGATACCTTCTTCAAGTTCAACGAAAACACCAAAGTTTGTAAAGTTTCTTACAGTTCCTTTATGATTTGAGCCCACAGGATATTTTGAAGTAATGTCTGTCCATGGATCTGGTGTCATTTGTTTAATACCAAGTGACATTTTTCTCTCTTCACGATCTATAGACAATATTTTTGCTTCAACTTCGTCACCAACGTTAACAAAATCCTGTGCAGAACGCAAGTGTGTACTCCATGACATTTCAGAAACGTGAATTAAACCTTCAACGCCTTCTTCAACTTCAACAAAAGCACCGTAATCTGCAAGCACAGTCACCGTTCCTTTTACAGTATCTCCAGGCTTGAGGTTTTCGTCAAGCGCTTCCCAAGGATGCTTGCTTAATTGTTTTAAACCTAGCTGGATTCGTGTTTTATCTTCATCAAAGTCTAGAATTACTACATTTAACTTTTGATCAAGTTCAAGAACTTCATTTGGATGATTGATTCTTGACCATGATAAGTCAGTAATATGGATTAATCCATCAACGCCACCAAGGTCAACAAATACACCATAGGAAGTAATGTTTTTAACAACACCTTCCAGTACCTGTCCTTTTTCAAGCTGACCAATAATTTCTTTTTTCTGTTCTTCGATATCAGCTTCAATAAGCGCTTTATGAGAAACAACAATATTCTTGAACTCGTGGTTTATTTTAACTACTTTGAATTCCATTGTTTTTCCAACGTAGGCATCGTAATCTCTTATTGGTTTAACGTCAATTTGAGAACCTGGCAAGAACGCTTCTATACCAAAAACGTCTACAATCATACCACCTTTGGTTCTGCATTTCACCAAACCATTAACGATAGTTCCTTCATCGTGTGCTTTGTTCACACGCTCCCAAGCCTTAATTACTCTGGCCTTCCTGTGCGATAGGATAAGTTGACCTTCTGAGTCTTCTCTTACATCAATAAGAACATTTACAGTGTCACCGACTTTCAAGTCAGGGTTGTATCTGAATTCGTTCAATGAAATTACACCTTCACTTTTTGCATTGATATCTATGATGGCATCATCCTCAGTTATATTGATTACTGTGCCTTCTACAACATCATTGTCTAAGGTTTCAACAAAATTTTCTTCAACTAATTGTTCAAAAGTTTGCAGCTTTTCGTCATCTACTTCTTCGATACCTTCTTCGTATCTGTGCCAGTCAAAACTTTCTAAGAATTTTTTTGGATCTTGTTGCTGTGGAGCTAGTTTAACTTCTTTTTCCTGAGTTTCTTCAGAAGTTTGAGAAGCTTCGGTAGCTTCTGCTTGTGTTTCTTGAGCTTCTACTTGCTCTTCTTTTTTGGTTTCTTCAGCCATTGCTGATTTTAATTTGTATCTCATTTGTGGTGGAAATTATGCGCACAAACAAGAGGGTTAATAATTGTTACTTTAAAACCTTTTAGATTCCACTTGCGCTAAAAGGACTGCAAAAGTACAATTATTTTTTGAAAACCAATATTTTAAAATAATAAAACTGAGGAATGTAAATCTGCTTAAATAGTGCGATTAGTCTTCTTCATCTTCAGTATCTTCTTCATCACGCTTTTCAATATCAACAATAGATTCATTGAAATCATCATCTTCGTAATCATCTTCATCAAAATCTGCCATAGTCACCTCAAGCTTGGTACTTATCTTAACCAGATAAACAGTGTCTTCTGTTCTGACCTCTACCGCTTCAATGGATTCATTCTTAGCGTTTTTAAATTTGATAATATGCTTGTCATCATATCCATCCGGATATTTCTCAACAAGTAGTGAAAGTATCTCTGGTGTAAGCTTTTTATAGTCGACTATTATTCGTTTCATAAGTAATATTCTTTTCAACAAACTTAATCAAAGCTAATAAATTTCAAAATTATTTCCCGCTTAATTTATAGGCTTTTTCCACTGTGACCAAAGTATCACAATTTCTAACGAATATAGCATAACTTTTATTTTCGATATCTTTTTCGATTTGATAAAAGTTACAGGGCTTTTGTCTTTGTTGGCTTTGCGAGAAATTGACATCCCCTTCTTTTAAGAATGATTCGACAACACTGGTATCTATATTTTGGTTGTAAAAGAACTGATATGCATTATCACTAAAAACCCTTTGCTTAGTCCTTAAAGTTTTGAGCACCCGATCATTTGGAAGATAATCAAATGTTACATCCTTTTTACCAAAAATCAATTTAACAAAAACAATTCCTATGAGAAGTCCCATAGCAAAAAAGGCTATTCTTTTTTTTAGACTCATACCTTAAAATATCAATAAATTTGGATCTCTGTAAGACAAATCGAACCAGTCTGCAACAGATTTGTTAGTGAGGACACCATGATAAAAATAAAGGCCATTACGTAATCCTGTATCAAACCTCACTATATTCTCAAGGCCACCTCGTTCCCCTATATCAAGAAGGTAAGGTGTGAACATATTACTTATGGAAACTGATGAAGTTCTTGCATATCTTGAAGGAATATTAGGGACGCAGTAATGAATAACATCATGTTTTACAATTATTGGATTTTCATGTGAGGTCACTTCTGAAGTTTCTACACAACCACCCATATCTATACTGACATCTATGATTACAGCACCTTTTTTCATTTGTTTTACCATGTGTTCGGTAATAAGCACCGGAGACCTGTTGACACCTCTTACCGCTCCAATGACAACATCTGCGCGCATTAATGCTTTGATCAGGTTTTTTGGTTGCAAGGTTGAAGTTGAGATTTGTTGATGTAGATTATTTTGAAGAATTCTCAATTTGGTTAAAGAACTGTCAAAAACCTTCACATTTGCTCCCAGACCTAATGTTGCTCGGGCCGCAAATTCTCCAACCGTTCCAGCACCAAGTATAACAACCTCAGTTGGAGGTACACCACTGGTGTTGCCAAACATCAACCCGTTACCATATTCTGAGCTTGACAGAATTTCTGAAGCGATCAAAATAGATGAAGTTCCGGCAATTTCACTTAAAGCCCTCACCGCCGGCATATCTCCATGCTCATCTTTGATGAATTCAAAAGCTAATGCAGTTACTCTTTTCTCTGCCAACTTTTGAAAGAACTCCTTTTTACGCATTTTCAGCTGAAGTGCAGATATTAAAATTGAATGGTGATTCAGCATTTCTATTTCCTGAAAGCTTGGTGGAGAGACTTTAAGCACAACTGGACATGAAAATATTTTTTCACGATCTGTGACGATCATTCCGCCGGCTTCACTGTAGTCGTTGTCATCAAAACCTGCATGAATACCTGCTTTAGTTTCAATATAAACCTGATGACCATTTGCTGTGAGTGCATTCACAGAGTCCGGTGTCAGGCAAATTCTTTTTTCGTCATCTGAGGTTTCCTTAGGCAAACCTATTATCATTTCACTCTTACTTTTAATGATCTCAAGCATTTCTTCCTGAGGAAGCAGCTCATGCTTTGAAAAAGGTGACTGTGATGATGACATTTAGGAGAATAGATTATTTGCAAAAATACTAATAAGTAGCATCTAAGAAAATTATAACCTAAAAAATTAGAGAAACAATATATTTTGAAATCAATATTTTTTCAATTCGTAAAAAAAACTTAAACTTTAAAAAAAACTAAATTTCTATATTGCAAAAAAATTGACAATCAAATAATTGCAATACTATGTCTCAGGGTCTTTTTCACTTTGAACTTTCTGAGAGAAAAATAATGCTCAGATTCATTGATATTATTTTGATTTGTCTCTGCATTATCGGGCTTAATGCCTTTTTTGAAAAGCCTTACATCTATTATTCTCAAAAATTCCCTATTTGGTTGGGGTGTTACCTCATTTATTTCCTTTTTTTCGGCACTGTGTTTGAACTTTACGTGTTAAAAAAGGCAGAGTCAAGATTCATTATTTTTAAAAATTTGATTTTAAGTCTTACTGGTACAATTATACTGTTCCTTCTGACACCCTATGTTACACCAATCTTACCTCAGAACAGATCGGATATTTTTTATTTATATTCAGCCAATCTTTTTGCTTTAACAATGTGGAGGTTCTCCTACATTACCTTCATAACTGCTCCGAGATTTTACAAACGTATAATAATTGTTGGCGAGAATTTTGATGTTGAGGATATAATAAGCAATATACATAAGCACGATAAAAATTATGACATTATTGGATACATTGACACAGGCAAAGACAGGAATACAAAATCCAGAATAAAAAGCTTTACAATCGACCAACTGGAAGAGGTTTTCGAAAAAAACTACATCAATGAAATAATAGTAGCTAATTCCTATAAAGGTGTCAATGAAAATCTGTTTGAGTACCTCGCTCCACATCTAAAAAAAGGTATTCCTATAAAACCTTATTATAAAGTATATGAAGAGGTCACAAAGAAAATCCTGCTCAAGGATATAACATCCAATTTTTATTTTTATTTCCCATTCAGTAGAAGCAATCAAAATAAATTATATCTGTTCATGAACAGATCAATTGATATTCTGGTTAGCATTTTAGGTATTATTATTATGCTGTTGCTTATACCTTTGATTTTATCAATCAACTTATTTTTCAATAAGGGCAAACTTTTTTATAAACAAAAAAGAGTGGGAAAATTTAATGCAGTGTTCACAATAGTGAAGTTTAGAACGATGGTAAAAGACGCTGAAAAGGACGGTGCAAAATGGGCTGTAGAAAACGATTACAGGATCACACCATTTGGTAAATTTCTTCGAAAAAGCAGAATTGACGAACTACCACAATTTTTGAATATATTAAAAGGTGAGATGAGTCTTATTGGGCCCAGACCTGAAAGACCTGAATTTATTGAAAGTCTAAAAGATTCTATTCCCTTTTATGAAACAAGACACATCATCAAACCAGGTTTGACAGGATGGGCACAAGTAAACGCCAAATATGCTTCATCCCAGAATGAAAGTCTTGAAAAACTGCAATATGACCTCTATTATATAAAAGAAAGAAAATTATATCTCGATTTCAGAATCCTGGTAAAAACAATTTCAACAATAATCTTCTTCCGGGGACATTAGAAATTTATAGCGTATTTAAGTTTTCTAAAAACCGTCGTTTACTCATTATATCCATAGCCCTTTAATTTCTTTTCATTACTCCGCCAGTTTTTATCGACCTTGACATAAAGATCCAAAAATATCTTTTTCTGGAAAAACTTCTCCAGGTCCTTACGGGCTTCAGTACCAATACGATTTAAGGCCTTACCCTGATGACCTATAATGATACCCTTTTGCGTACGGCGTTCAACTATGATTGTTGTGTTGATATTAATGATATGATCCAGTTCTTCAAAAGCTTCTGTCTGAACTTCTACGCTATATGGTATTTCCTTTTTGTAGTGCATCAGTATTTTTTCCCGCACTACTTCATTTACAAAAAATCGTTCAGGCTTATCCGTCAAACTATCTTTTGGATAAAACGCCGGAGATTCCGGTAAATGATTAAGTATTTGCCTGAAAACTTCTTCAACACCAAAGTTATTCAAAGCTGAAATTGCAAAAGTACTTGCTTTTGGGAGTTTTTCTGACCAAGACTGAACGGTTCGAGTGACCTCTTCTTCATTACTTTTGTCAATCTTATTAACCAGGATGATCACCGGCACCTCAGATTGGGATATTTGGTTGAAAATTTCCAGATTTTTTGGCTCCTTTTCGCCAACCTCAACCATATACAAAATCACATCAGCATCATCTACTGCAGAGTGAACAAACTTCATCATGGCATTTTGCAGCTCGTAAGCCGGCTTTAAAATACCTGGTGTATCGCTAAAAACAGCCTGAAAATCGTCACCGTTTACAATACCTAATATCCGATGCCTTGTCGTTTGAGCTTTCGATGTAATTATGGATAATCTTTCCCCAACAAGTGCATTCATCAATGTTGATTTCCCAACATTGGGGTTACCGATAATATTAACAAAACCTGCTTTGTTTACCGGTTTTTTAGGATTGAGGTCCATAAATTTTTTCAAATAAATCTTTATAAATGGCTTTTATCTCTCTTCTCTTAAGTTTCATGGTCGGCGTAAGATGACCATCATCTATGCTCCATTCGTCTGCTGTGAGTTCAAATTTCTTAACCATTTCCCATTTACCAAATCCTGAGTTATAGTGATCCACTTCTTCCTGATACCTGTCAATAACAACCTGTTGTGAGATAAGATCTTTCCTGTCTTTATAGGTTACCTCATGTCGATGTGCCCATTCCTCCAAAAATTCAAAATTAGGCTGTATGAATGCAGCAGGCATTTTCTGGCCTTCACCTATCACCATAATTTGCTCAATAAACCTGGATTGTTTCATTTTATTCTCAATTATCTGAGGAGCGACATACTTTCCTCCAGAGGTTTTAAACATTTCCTTTTTACGGTCTGTTATCTTAAGAAAACCTTCAGCATCTATTTCACCAATATCTCCTGTGTGAAAATATCCATTTTTCAAAACTTCATTTGTCTTTTCCTCATCCTTGTAATAACCCATCATGACCTGTGGGCCTTTTACCAATATTTCACCGTCATCTGCAATTTTAACCTCAGTTTCAGGTATTGGTTTTCCGACGGTTCCAATTTTAAATCCTCGGTTTCTCTCATCATTAACGGCTACCACCGGAGAAGTCTCAGTAAGGCCATAACCTTCCATGACCCTAATATTTGCAGCATTAAAAACCCTTGCCAGTCTGGGTTGTAAGGCTGCACTTCCTGAAGCGATAACTTTCAGATTACCTCCAAGAGCTTCTTGCCATTTACTAAAAATCAGTTTTCTGGCAATACCCAGTTTTTTTTCATACCACCACCCATTTTCATTATAGGGCTTAAATTTTAATCCCAGATTCACAGCCCAAAAGAAAAGAGCTTTTTTTACTCCTGAAAGATCAGCACCCTTGGCAATAATTTTGTCATAAACTTTTTCCAATAACCGCGGTACCGCGGACATTACATCGGGCTTTACCTCTTTTAAATTATCACTGATGGTTTCCAGCGACTCGGCGAAGTAAACGCTAACACCGCAATACTGATACATATATTGTAGCATTCTTTCGTAAATATGACAAACGGGAAGAAAACTTAAAGCTTTTGCTTCCCCTAAATCCAGCGGAAGTCGGGTGGCACTGTTTATGGCGTTACTTGTTATATTCTTATGAGATAACATCACTCCTTTTGGCCTTCCCGTTGTACCCGAGGTATATATCAGTGTAGCCAAATCATCCTCAGAGACAGCATCCATTCTCTTTTGAACTTCTGCCTGCAGAGACTCATCAGATCCTAAAGCTAATACCTCATTCCAGCTTTTAGCGTTTTCAATGTCATCAAATGTATAAACTTCTTTTAGCGACTTTACCTGACCCTTAATAGACATGACCTTATTGTAGACTTCCTCATCGGACACAAAACAAAATATAGATTCGCTATGGTTAAGCACGTATGCATAGTCTTCTTCTGAAATGGTCGGGTAAATTGGTACGTCCTGAGCCCCGGTTTGCATCACACCAATATCTGTCACATTCCATTCTGTTCTGTTGTTTGTAGAGATGATTGCTATTTTATCATTAGGCTTTACCCCTAACTTGATGAGGCCGCGACTAAGTGCATTGGCTTTACCAATATATTCTTTGGTTGAAAGTGATTTCCACTGGCCGTTGTATTTTGTTACAAGAGCGTGTTTAAGATTATAATTCTCTAATTGATAATATGGAAAATCGAAAAGACGTTTAACTGCTTTCATTTTTCAGGATGTTTAATTTCGCTATGCAAAATATTAATTTAATTAATATTAAACTAATTTTTAATTAACATTTCTAAGAATATCGTTGTTTTGCATTTAAACTTTTGAAAGTCTAAAGTGTCACAATAGAAATGATTTTTTGTTGTAATGAAAAATGCAATTAGGTTAAGTATTTTTTTGCTTTTGAGTTTTTATTTCCAATGGTCAGCAAAGTGCCAAATTATTGAAAATAAGTCATATACTATTCAAAACATAAATAGTGAAATTAAAATAGACGGTATTCTGGATGAAAAGGTCTGGGATAGTTTACCTGTAGCAACCGGATTTGTACAGTTTGAACCAGGTTTCGATATACCTGCAACTAAAGACAGAAAAACAGAGGTCAGACTGTTTTACAATGATTATGGCATCTACCTTTCGGCCATTCTATATGATAACCCGGAAAAGGTCATGAAACAAATCACCCAACGAGACGATTTTGGACAAACTGATTTTTTTAGGCTGGTTATCAATCCCAATAATGATGCTCAAAACGATACAGAATTTATCGTTTTTAGCTCCGGAACTCAGGCTGATGCCCTTTCTTCTCCGAGTCTTGGACGGGATTTTGGGTGGAATGCCGTATGGGATAGTGCTGTGCAGCATACCCAGAACGGCTGGCAGCTTGAAATGAGAATCCCATACAGGTCGCTGAGGTTTCCAAATGCTAATATACAAACCTGGGGTATTCAGTTCAGAAGAAACTTCAGACGGGAAAGGTCAGAATATGCATGGAATCCCATAAATCCAACAAAAGGTTATTCCGGAATATACCACGGTCAACTTAAAGGCTTAAATAAATTAAAACCGCCTTTGAGGCTTAACCTCTTTCCTTTCACCACAGGTATTGGCAGGTTTTCAGGCGGTGAAACAGACTCGGAACTCAGGCTCGGTATGGATATCAAATACGGTATTACAGATAATATTACACTGGATGCCACACTCATACCGGATTTTAGCCAGGCCAGGTTTGATAATCTGGTGCTTAACCTCGGTCCTTTTGAACAAACCTTTGCTGAACAACGTCAGTTTTTCACCGAAGGTGTAGAATTGTTTAACCGTGGTAATCTGTTTTTTTCAAGACGTGTCGGAAGTGCTCCAACAGGAAGTCCAGATCTTAATACTAATGAAGTCGAAATAAACAGACCCGAAAATGTGGATTTAATTAACGCCACAAAAGTTTCCGGCCGGTTGAAGAATGGTCTGGGCATTGGTGTTTTTAATGCGCTGACAGAAAAGACGATGTCTTCTGTAATCGACACCATCAGTCAGACCAGTAGAGAGGTAGTTGTAGAGCCTTTGACCAATTACAATATATTGGTTTTAGACAAACAGTTTAACCGGAATTCGTCTGTAACTTTAATCAATACGAATACAACCCGTTTTGGAGACTTTAGAGACGCAAATGTCACAGGAGCACTTTTTGACCTGCAAACCAGAGACAATACCTACCGTTTATTTGGAGAGGCTAAAATGTCCTACCTTGACCTCGTTAATGATACTCAAACCGGCATTAGTACAAATCTTGGTATTGCAAAGGTTTTTGGAAACTATCAGTACAGTCTGGAGCACAATTATGCTGACGATAGCTATGATATTAATGATCTTGGTTTATTGTTCAGGAACAATTTCAATAATCTTACAGCCCGTCTGTCTTATGAGATCTTCGAACCCACAGACAAACTTCAGAATTACAGGCTTTCTTTCAGAGCGAACTACAGAAGACTTTCACAACCTTCTACTTACACGGGTTTGAGGTTGGATGCCGACTTTTTTGCCACAAATCTAAATCTGGATAGTTTTGGCTTTAATTTAGACTTTAATCCGGGTAAGCAATTTGATTATTTTGAGCCGAGAGTGGATGGCCAATATTTCATTACAGAAAACTTTGTAAATCTTAGGGGATTTATTTCTTCAAATTACAACAGGATCTTTGCCATTGATGTTCGTGCTAACGCCAACACCTTTATTGAAGAAAACAGAGATTCGTTTTCATATAGATTAAGTGTTGAACCCAGAGTAAGGTTCAATGATTATTTTTTTATGGTTTATGAATTCAATTTTGATAACAGACTGAACGACAGAGGCTTTGCAGATTTCCTGGATAATCAACCTATTTTTGGCGAACGTGACCGCTTAATTGTGGAAAACAGTATAAAGGCAAATTATAACTTTAATTCATATCACGGCCTTTCTTTACAATTTCGTCATTACTGGGATAATGTTATCTACGATACATTCATGTACAATTTAAACGATAATGGGCGCATTTTTGAAAACCCTTTAATACCCAAAAGCAGTCTAAACGAGGATCCTGATGTAAATTTCAGTACATGGAATGTAGACCTGAACTATGTTTGGCAGGTTGCACCGGGAAGTTTTCTGACCGTATTATACAGACAACAATTGTTTGAAAATTCAGACTTTTCAAATTTAGGTTTCAGGGATAGCTTAAATTCACTATTTGAACAAGGTCTTCAACATACAGTTTCTATAAGACTTCAGTATTTTATAGATGTGAACGAAGTTAAGGAAAACATCTTTTGAAAAACTAATTGCATAACGCATGATCCATGACTAGTTGTTAAGGTAATTTATAGCTTCCTGAACAGCAGTGGCGTCATCTGCATAAATATCAGGTACTATTTCATCTTGATATACATTACCTTCTCTGTCGGCAAGATTAGCGGCAGCTAATCTCAAATAAGTAAAATCTGAAAATACTGTATTAAAATTGTAGAGCAAAGGTACACAAGTATCATCACCAATTATTGCGGTATTGGGTCTGCCTTTAAATGCAATTGCAAGAGCAGCAGCTGTGCTGGACGTCGCTTTATTTATTATAATTGCCACTTTTGGGTTTTGATTGATCAATTCGTAGGGTTCAGAAACCTCAATGACATGACTACCATTAATTTTTGCTGATCCACCTTCATAAGACCATTCCTGACTTGAAAATTCAGGATAAACGTAGTACCCTGCTGTGCCTTCGCCTAAGATTGGTCCGCCTGCTGCAAGTAAAGGAGAAATACCTCCTGTACTATTATTGTTCCTTAAATCTATAATCCAACCAGTAATATTGACATTGTCACGAGTTTGGATTTCTTCCTGAACTATTTCTGCATAGGCAATCGTAGCGTTCAATCCATTTGCGTTGCCATCAAACGGTGGAAATTTAAGATGTTCAATGTTATCTGGT
>CAJXVZ010000084.1 GCA_913062845.1 uncultured Psychroflexus sp. | reverse complement strand
ATGTTTAACCAAAATGAGTTATCAACATTTTAGTTTAAAGTTTACATAAACTTGTCAACCTTATTTATGAGGCTTCAAGTTTTGAACTTTGAACTTGAAACCTGAAACTTTTAACTTCAAACTCAGAAACCAGAAACATTAAACCAAAATATCAAACCTAAAACTTTAAACATCAAACTTTATAAACACATTCGTCTTTTAATTAAAACAAACTATCATGCAGCCAGGTTCGGCGGTATTTCCCGTTAGAGTCATATCTGTCGGCTTGTAGTTGTGTATTAAATTTTCGGTCTCTGGGATCATTACCAACACCTGAATTATACATCCAGTTGCCCCAATTGCTATGAACGTCGTAGTCAATCAACATCGCTTCAAAATACGCAGCACCAATTCGCCAATCCTGCTTCAATGTTTTTGACCAGTAACTGGCAACATTTTGTCGACCTCGGTTACTCATAAAACCGGTTTTTTTGAGTTCAATCATATTAGCGTTTACAAAATCGTCTTTGGTTCTCCCTTCTGACCATTCTTTGAAAGCCGCTTTATTTCTATACCAGTCATAATCTTTGTTCAAAATCCCTCCTATTTTGAAAATATCATTGCCATGCTTCAGAGATACATATTTGAAATAATCTCTCCAGATCAATTCAAAAATCAACCAATACGTATCCTGATTCTTTTTAATTTGTTTTTCAAACTTCTTGACTTCAGCATAAATTCTTCTGGGCGACAAACATCCATGCGCTAGCCATGGAGAGAATTTTGAACTATAATCTGTGCCTAATAAACCATTTCTGGTCTTTTTATAGTATTTGAGTTTTTCAGAATCCCAGAAATAGTAGTCGAGTCTTTCTCTGCCGGAAGTTTCCCCGCCTTTAAATGGAAATGCAGATCTTGAATCTTTTTCAAACTCCTCCAAACCCAACTCAGTTAATGTGGGTAATGAAGTATTGAGATCTATAAAATTATTGGCAGACTGTGGTTCAGGCACTTCTAATGGAGATCTGACCTCAGTTTGTTTTTGACATTTCTTCCTAAAATTAGTAAAGACTTTAGGTATTTCATTAAAATCTTCATACGGCACATCATCAGGATGATATAGAAACTGACCGTAAAAACTTTCAAACTTGGTATTCGGGATTTGATCTTTGATATTTATTTCGACATCAACTTCCTCTGAGGTCCATTCCTTTTGAAAATACAAACCTTTAATTTCAAATTCATCTGAAAGCTGTTTTAATGCATCATCAGGGCTGACCTGAGATATCTTTAGTCCAATGTTTAAAGATTTAAGTTTATTCTTGAGATCCTCAACCGCTTCAATGATAAAATTTGCTCTGTAGGCTTCTGTTTTTTTTAATCCATAGAAGTAATTCTGATATAATCTGGGCTCAAAACAATACATGCCTATCACCGGTAAATCCTGCTTGAGAATTTCGGCTAAAGCCGGATTATCATCAATACGCAAATCGTTTCTGAACCATATGACATTTACTTGTTTCTTCTGCATCTTTCACTACAATATTTTACGTTTTCCCAATTCTTTTCCCATTTTTTACGCCACTTAAATGGTCGTCCGCACACTTCACAAATCTTTTCGGGTAAATGTGGTTTATGGTGTGCCATCTTTCAGTATACTCTCGGTTTTTTCATTTGGTCTGGCATAGGATAATCTGTCCAGCAGGCTTACACTCAGGTAGGCATCAAGTCCTATAGCACCGGCAGTTTCGGCTTTTTCGTGGTTCACAAAACCGTTACTTTCTATAATTTCATCTTCTGCATAAATGTCAAGAATGTCTGCAATAATAAGCCGACAGCCGTTTTCTTTTATAAAATATTCATTTTTGTAAGCACAGCCCAGTTTGATTTTACTCTCTTTTACGAAAGGCACCTCATAATGTTCAATGATCTCCGGGGTCAGATCTGCTGCTTCAAATTCTGAAATACTTTCAACATAATTAGCAGCGGTCTGATGAGCCGATTTAAAAATAGAGGTATTCACCTGATTAACAGTGAAATACTTTGTTGAAAGCATATTGTCGTAGGTATGTCTTTCAACTGTTGTTGGTCTTAGAATAAATCCCAGCATTGGTGGGTTACTGCCTATATGAACAATAGAATTGAATACGGCCAGGTTATGCTGGCCTTGTTTTGAAATTGTGCTTATAAGGTTAAGAGGTTTTACTCCTCCAATACCATTAACAAGGGCTCTGCGTACAAGAGACGGCATGCCCAAAATATCTTCCTGACTATAATGTAACATGTCGCTAAGATATAAGTATTACTGAGCTACAAGTGTTAAGAGATTTGCAAAGTTTACCTATAAATGATGATCTTCACAAAAATGTGCAGCAAAATTTAAATGAAGTGAAGCCTTGTTTGATGTTTATAAACTTGACATCTTAATGCCTGCTTCCACCTTAAAACTTAAATGGTTCTCTTTAGGTGGTTTTGGGCATGAATAATATGGACTATAGGCACAGTAGGGATTGTAGGATTTATTGAAATCAATAATTATGGTATCGTCTTGTGTAGTTTTAAGATCAATATATCTTCCGCCACCATAAGTCGATTCACCGTTGGTTTCATCTGTGAATGGCAAAAAAACATGATCAGCATATTCAGGATCATCACTGGGTGTTTCGCTCACGTATAAGGTCAATTGATAGCTTTCACCGTCGATTTGGAATTTTGCGATGGCATATTTTCTATATTTTGCTATCCTTGATGTACTTGTTGGCAAACCGTATACAATTGATTCTTCAAAAAATTCTAGATCCGCAATTACCTTAAAATTCTCATCTATTGGAAAAAAATCATGTCCATTAAATTTTTTAATATCTTTCTTCATCAATGGTGAGTTCTCGGGATCTTTATACTGATCATTCAGCTTGTCCTGAAAATTCTTTACATCAGTGACATGATCTGAATCCTGAGAAAAGGATACAAATGATATTAGAATAACAACAATAAAACCTGACAATTTTAAACTACGCGGCATGCTATTTTCTTTCGATGACTTTTTTTGATTTTTCAACGATGGCTTTGGCATTCAATCCATATTTTTCCATAAGTTCAGCCGGTGTGCCGCTCTCTCCAAAAGTATCTTGAGTTGCCACAAATTCTTGTGGACGAGGATGATTCTGAGTCAGACATCTGGCTACGCTTTCACCTAACCCACCCAGATAATTATGTTCTTCAGCTGTTACAACACAACCGGTTTTCTTTACAGATTTAATGATGGCTTCTTCATCCAGTGGTTTTATGGTATGGATGTTAATCACTTCTGCAAGAATGCCTTGATCATATAGCGTTTTTGCAGCTTCCAAGGCTTCCCATACCAAATGGCCTGTTGCAACAATGGTCACATCACTTCCTTCCTGAAGTTTTACTGCTTTTCCGATCTCAAAGCTTTGATCTACAGCTGTAAAATTAGGCACTTTTGGACGTCCAAATCTCAAATATACCGGTCCTTTATGTTCTGCAACAGCAATTGTAGCTGCTTTGGTCTGATTAAAATCGCAGGTATTAATTACTGTCATACCAGGTAACATTTTCATCAAGCCTAAATCTTCAAGTATCTGATGTGTAGCACCATCTTCACCTAGGGTTAAACCGGCATGCGATGCACATATTTTCACATTTTTGCCAGAATAAGCAATGCTTTGTCTGATCTGATCGTAAACTCGACCAGTTGAAAAATTTGCAAAAGTTCCGGTAAAGGGAATTTTTCCACCTATGGTCATACCAGCAGCTATACCCATCATATTGGCCTCTGCAATGCCAACCTGAAAAAACCGCTCCGGATGTTTGTCTTTAAAAGCGTCCATTTTAAGCGAGCCTGTAAGGTCAGCACAAAGTGCAACTACATCAGGATTGGTATCGCCTAGAACATCTAAGCCTGCTCCAAAACCTGATCTTGTATCTTTATTCCCTGTGTTTTCGTATGTTTTCATATGATTTTATAAATCCTTCCAAAGGAAGGGCTTTTTCTATTTGTTTTATTCTTATTCACAATCACAAAAGTCCTTCCTTTTGAGAAGGCTTGAGGATGGACCACTAGTAGTCTCCTAAAGTTTCGGGATTTTGATTTAAACCTATTTCCAGTTGCTCATCATTAGGTGCTTTTCCATGCCATGCATGTGTATGCATCATAAAATCCACACCGTTGCCCATGACTGTTTTAAGGAGAATAACAACCGGCTTCCCCTGGCCTGTTTTGGACTTTGCATTAGCCAAAATATTCCTTACAGCATCAATATCGTTACCATTGTCTTCTTCAAGAACTATCCAGCCAAAGGCCTCAAATTTAGCTTTTAGGTTACCCATTGGTAATACATCGTCTGTACTGCCATCTATTTGTTGACCATTATAATCTACAGTCGCTATAAGATTATCTACTTTATTTCCGGCAGCATACATTATGGCTTCCCAGTTTTGCCCTTCCTGAAGCTCACCATCACCATGAAGTGAGTAAACCAAATTTTTGTCGTTATTTAGTTTCTTGCTTAGTGCAGCGCCAATGGCAACCGACATGCCCTGACCAAGTGAGCCTGAAGCAATCCTCACGCCTGGTAAGCCTTCATGAGTAGTAGGATGACCCTGTAGTCGCGAATCAATGTGTCTAAAGGTGTTCAATTCTTGAACAGGAAAATAACCGCTCCTGGATAAAACGCTATAATAAACAGGTGAAATATGACCATTGGATAAAAAGAACAAGTCTTCTTCTTTTCCATCCATGTCAAAATTATCCTTAGTTCTTAAAACTTCTGTAAAGAGTACTGAAAAAAATTCAGCACAACCTAATGAGCCACCTGGGTGTCCCGAATTCACTTTATGAACTTGTCTTAAAATATCACGCCTAACTTGCGTGACAAAATCTTTTAGGTTTGGTTTTTCTGCCATTAAATAAATGATTTGACTGCAAAAATAAAGCATTTATATGCTAACGAAAACATTTTCCCTTTCATTTATCAACGAACTTATCAAAACCGGAAAAAGAATAATTATGGTGCGATTTAAAATGATGAAACCGAGAGATTGGTATTAGCCTTTTCAATTAACGAAATTAAAAAACCATGTAGTATTGTCCTATCAATATCTATATTTGCAGATTTTAAGATTTCCTGAATGACATTTGAACTCCACGCTACAGATCCTAATTCAAAAGCCAGAACAGGCACTATTACCACAGATCACGGTGAAATAAACACCCCTATTTTTATGCCTGTCGGAACAATTGCGACCGTTAAATCCGTACACCAAAGAGAATTGATTGAAGAGATTAAAGCAGATATTATTCTGGGAAATACCTACCATTTGTATCTGAGACCAGAAACTGACGTCTTAGAAAAAGCAGGAGGGCTGCATAAATTCATGAACTGGCCAAAAAATATCCTCACAGACAGTGGTGGCTATCAGGTTTATTCATTGGCTGACAACAGAAAAATTACTGAAGAAGGTGTTAAGTTTAAATCCCATATAGACGGTTCCATGCATTGGTTTACACCTGAAAATGTGATGGATACGCAAAGAAAAATTGGTGCCGACATTATCATGGCTTTTGATGAGTGCCCGCCTTACCCATGTGATTATAAGTATGCCAAGGAATCTATGCATATGACACACAGATGGCTTAAAAGATGCATAAACAGGTTTAACGAAACTAAAGACTTATACGGTTACAAACAAAACCTCTTCCCAATCGTTCAGGGAAGTACTTATAAGGATCTGAGGCAGGAGTCAGCAAAATTTATTGCAGATCAGGATCTGCCCGGTAATGCCATAGGAGGCCTTTCCGTGGGAGAACCCAATGCAGAAATGTATGAGACTACAGATCTGTTGACCGATGTTTTACCTAAGGAAAAACCAAGGTATCTCATGGGTGTTGGCACACCTGTAGACTTACTTGAAAATATTTCATTGGGTATTGATATGTTTGACTGTGTTATGCCTACAAGAAATGCCAGAAATGGGATGTTGTTTACCAGTAAAGGAATCATCAATATCAAAAATTTAAAGTGGAAATATGATTTTTCAGAATTAGACAAGGATGGTACAACCTGGGTAGATCACGAATACAGCAAAGCTTACGTCAGGCATTTATTTACAGTTAACGAGCTATTAGCCAAACAAATCTGCAGTATTCACAATTTAGGTTTCTATTTGGCGTTGGTTAGACAAGCTGCAAATCACATAAATGAAGGCACGTTTTCTTCGTGGAAGATAAAAATGGTCGATCAATTAAAAACCAGACTATAGTGAAAATACTGGATTGGTACATATTGAAAAGATATCTTATCAGTTTTATGATAATGATCATCATGTTTGTACCTATAGGCATTATAATCAACCTTTCTGAAAAAATAGACAACTTTGCAGAGCAAAAAGTCCCACTGGACGAGATTCTCTTTTTCTATTTTAATTTTGTCATTCATTTTGCCAATTTATTATTCCCGATCCTTCTCTTTCTTTCGGTAATCTGGTTCACCTCAAAACTTGCCAATAACTCTGAAATCATAGCTTTTTTGAGTTCGGGTGTTTCCTTTACCAGATTTCTGAGGCCTTACCTGATTGGGGCGACAGTAGTTTTCATGATAGCACTGAGTTTTAGCATGTACATTTATCCCAAGTCCAGCGAAGATTATAATTCCTTCTACTACAAATATTTGAAAAAGAACGAGTCGGTTAGAGACACCAAGGATATTTATCGACAAATCAACGAAAATGAGTATATCTATGCTTCAAGCTTTAGTCCAAAGACCAATACGGCTTACAATTTTAGACTAGAGCATTTTGAAGGAGACCAAATGGTTTTCAAGATTGAAGCCAACCAGATCAAATTCAATAAAGACTCGCTCAATTACACGCTTAAACCTTATTTCAAGAGAATTATTACACCACGGGAAGATAAGCTGATCAAAAAGTCTAAACTTGATACCGTGTTACCATTTGAGCTGGAGGAGCTTACACCTACAATATACGCCGCAGAAACCAAAAACTATTTTGAATTACTCGATTTTATTGAGGACGAAAAACGCCGTGGCTCTCCTTATGTTAACCTTTACATGATCGACCTTTACAAACGCTGGAGTGTTCCGGTATCTACATTTATTTTAACCATAATTGCTGTAGCCGTTTCTTCTTTTAAAAAGCGTGGTGGAATGGGAATAAACCTGGCTATAGGTATTGTTATCGCCTTCTCCTATGTATTTTTGGATAAAGTTTTTGGAACGATTGCTGAGAAATCTGATTTTTCTCCATTCATAGCAGTATGGTTGTCAAATATCGTATTTGGAATCGTAGCCATAATTCTGCTTCAACGAGCAAAAAGGTAGAGCTTATGTCTAAATCTTTGATAATTATTACCATATTGATAATGAACCAGTTGTGTTATGCTCAAAAAGGTGAAGCCATATTAATTCTGAAGGATAGTACAAGGGTAGAAGGTTTTGGTGAAATATCCGGGTTATCCTCCAATGTGTCCGTAAAGTTTAAAAATGATAGCTTAAAATACAGGACCTACTCACATAAGGAAATCATAGGGCTAGATTTAAAAGAAAATGAATACTACAGAATGTTCAGGTATAAGAATACTGATAAGTCAAAATATCCGGAGCTTCTTGAAATCATTTCAAATGGAAAGCTAAGTTTGTATGTAAAGATTTTTGGAAACGGAATATTATCAAAATCACCCTTATCCAGAAGACTGGATGAGTATTTTGGCGTTTATGGCAATACCCCTGATGATTTTGAAATACCTGGCATAAACTCACCGCCCGCATCAAATAACTTTGTAAACATGGCCTATCTGGAATTAGAGTTCGATAGGGTTAGCTACTACATTGGGCATAAAGGAAGTGATAAAGCAGGCTTTTTATTTTCAAGCGGACTTCCCTTCTCAAAGGGATTTAAAAAAGCAATGAAAGACAAGTTCATGGATTGCCCATCTCTGATTGAGAAAGTTGAAAATAAAGAATTTAAAAAAAAGGATATAATTTTAGCCATATACTACTACAATTCGAAATGCCTTTAAAATATTTTGTATTGATTAAGAAGAGGTTGCCCTGTAGTTTCTAAAATAATGATACCATTAAACTAAGAGATTGAAAACTTATAATTAAATTTGTTTCAGCATATTAAACAAAAAGTAAAATGGAATATTTAGATTTTGAATTACCCATTAAAGAATTGGAAGAAAAATACCAGCAAGCCTGCAGTATTGGTGAAGATGGAGAAGTTGATGTAAGAGATACATGCAGACAAATAGAAAAAAAGCTCGAAAAGACCAAAAGAGATATTTATAAAAACTTAAATGCCTGGCAAAGGGTCCAATTGTCAAGACATCCTAACAGACCTTACACGTTAGATTACATCAACAATATTTGCAAGGAGACTTTCCTGGAGCTTCATGGTGACAGAAATTTTGGTGATGACAAAGCTATGATAGGAGGTTTAGGTAAAATAGAAGAACAGACATTTATGTTTGTTGGCCAGCAAAAGGGTTATAATACCAAAACTAGACAGTACCGTAATTTTGGTATGGCTAATCCTGAAGGTTACAGAAAAGCCCTCAGGCTTATGAAAAAAGCAGAAAAATTTAATCTTCCTGTTGTTTGTTTTATTGACACTCCTGGTGCTTTTCCCGGACTTGAAGCTGAGGAACGAGGTCAGGGCGAAGCGATTGCCAGAAACATTTATGAAATGACAAAACTGGAAGTACCTATTATCGTAGTTATCATTGGCGAAGGTGCAAGCGGCGGAGCTTTGGGTATTGGTGTTGGTGATCGCGTACTGATGCTGGAAAATACATGGTATTCTGTCATTTCTCCGGAATCCTGCTCTTCCATCCTTTGGAGAAGCTGGGAGCATAAGGAAAAAGCAGCTGAAGCCCTAAAACTTACAGCTGATGATATGAAAAAACTTAAACTGATTGATGAAATAGTTGAAGAACCTATAGGTGGAGCTCATCGTGACAGAGAAAATACTTTTAAAATCGTCAGTAAAAAAATTCTGGACACCTACAACGAATTAAAAAAATTATCACCAGAAGAATTGGTCGAAAAACGTATCGAAAAATATGTAAATATGGGTGAGTTTAAGGAGCGCTAATTTTTACCTCCTAACTTCCAAATCATTACGATTTTTTAATTTCTGTAACAATACTTATAAACATAATTTTCAAGTTATCAACATGTAGAATGTTGATAGCTTGTTGATTTTGTAGCGCTCCAAAAGCTTTTATTTAATTAACACTTTCTTTACATTCGCAGTATGGAAAAAACGCAGTCGTACACCAGTCAAAATACAAGAAAAGGAAATGTAATTAGTCTTCAGAAAGGCAAAATACCACCTCAAGCTGTTGATTTAGAAGAAGTTGTACTTGGCGCAATGCTTATCGACAAAAAAGGTGTTGACGAGGTCATAGATATTTTAAAGCCTGAGGCATTTTATAAAGAAAGTCATCAGCACATTTTTACAGCCATCAAAAATTTGTTCGAAGAAGGTGAACCTATAGACTTATTAACTGTTTCCAGCCATTTAAAGAAAGAAAAAAAATTAGAATCTATTGGAGGTGATTTTTATTTGATACAATTGACTCAAAAAGTCTCCTCTTCTGCACATATTGAGTACCATTCAAGAATCATACTTCAAAAATTTATCCAAAGAAGTTTGATACAGATCTCAAGTGAAATAATTGAAGAAGCTTATGATGAATCTACCGATGTTTTTGACTTATTAGACAATGCAGAATCAAAATTATATGAAGTTACTCAGGGTAACATTAATAAATCTTCTGAAACCGCGCAGAGTTTGGTTATTCAGGCCAAAAAAAGAATTGAAGAAATATCCAATCAACAGGGTTTGAGCGGTATTCCTTCGGGCTTTGATGACCTGGACGAATTGACCTCAGGATGGCAGCCCAGTGATTTAATTATTGTTGCTGCACGTCCTGGTATGGGTAAAACAGCGCTCACTTTGTCAATGGCCAGAAATATAACTGTAGAACAAAACATCCCTGTAGCATTTTTCTCTCTTGAAATGTCGTCCGTACAATTGATCACCAGACTTATTTCTTCAGAAACTGAATTGTCCTCAGAAAAACTAAGAACCGGAAAGTTGGAACAATACGAATGGGAACAGTTGAATGTTAAGGTAAAATCTTTGGAAAAAGCACCGCTATTTATAGATGATACTCCGTCGCTTTCAATCTTTGATTTAAGAGCTAAAGCCCGCAGACTTGCCTCCCAACACGGGATTAAACTCATCATTGTTGATTATTTGCAATTAATGACCAGTGGTTCAAGCAACAAGACCGGAAACAGAGAACAGGAAATATCTACCATTTCCAGAAACCTAAAAGCGCTGGCAAAAGAATTGAATGTACCCGTAATCGCTCTGTCTCAGCTTTCTCGTGCTGTGGAAACAAGAGGCGGCACAAAAAGACCTTTATTGAGTGACTTAAGAGAGTCAGGAGCTATTGAACAAGATGCAGATATTGTATCATTCATTTACAGGCCGGAATATTATGGTATTGAAGAATGGGATGATGAAATGAATTTACCGACAAAAAACGAAGCTGAATTTATTGTTGCAAAGCACAGAAATGGCGGTTTAGACAACATAAGACTGAAGTTCATAGGGCAGTTTGGTAGGTTCCAGAACTTAAACATGGACACTTTCTCTGAAGTGGGCTCCAAAATAAATGAGACTGATTCCTCACCGGATTTACCGGATTCTAACCATTTTGATGAATTTACCAAGCCGGATGACGACGATATGCCTTTCTGATTTTTCAAGTTTTTAGAATTATTTTTAACTTATCCTATTGCATTTCCTTTACATTTGTAAGAAAATAAAATAATAATGCACAGGAAGTTATTTTTTCTCCTTCTCATCTCAATGATCACATTCAACCTGAGAGCGTCCTTTGTTCTTATCCCAATGGATGCAGAATCTCAAAAAGATCATTTAAAGGCATATGGCATAACTTATTGGGTTCTTGAAAACGGGCAAAAAGCAGAATGGCTTTTAAATTACCGCGGAGGTTCTTTTTTAATTCCCGATTCCGAAAGGTTAAGAAAAGAATGTACCATAAGAGGAGTGAGTTTTGAAATCTTAAGCAATGCAGAAGCAGAAAAAATCCTGGCTGGCATTGATAGTCCAAGTCAGAATCAGGAATCTGTATTACTTGAAAAAGCACCAAAAATAGCTGTTTATACTCCAAGTGGTAAAAAGCCCTGGGATGATGCCGTTACGCTTGTGTTGACTTATGCTGAAATTCCTTACAAAACAGTTTATGATAAAGAAGTGCTTAACGACGAACTACTTTTATACGATTGGTTGCATTTACACCACGAAGATTTTACAGGTCAATATGGTAAATTTTACAGAGCTTACCGATCTGCACCATGGTACATTCAGGAGAAAAAAGAAGCGGAAGAACTTGCACAGTCATTAGGTTATGACAAGGTCTCTGAACAAAAATTAGATGTGGCGCTTAAAGTGCGCGATTATGTCGTTGGTGGCGGCTTTATGTTTGCGATGTGCAGCGCCACAGACAGCTTTGACATAGCCTTATCTGCGCAAGGTGTAGATATATGCGAAAGCATGTTCGACGGTGATCCCAGCGAACCTGGTTATCAAAATAAAATAAATTATAGCAACACTTTTGCTTTTGAAGATTATGTACTTGAAAAAAGTCCGATGGTCTATGAATTTTCAAGTATTGATATGACCAGAAAAAGACGTATCCAAAAAGAGCAGGATTATTTCACATTAATGGAATTTTCTGCAAAATGGGATCCCATACCAACAATGCTCTGTCAGAATCATACAGCACTTGTTAAAGGATTTATGGGGCAAACCACTTCTTTTGATCCAAATACTGTAAAGTCAAATGTCTTAGTGCTGGGCGAAAACCGTTTAAACGGAGAAGCCAAATATATTCACGGTATAAAAGGGAAAGGTTTTTTTACTTTTTACGGAGGTCATGACCCTGAAGACTATCAACATCGGGTTGGTGACCCAAAAACGGAGTTAGAATTACATCCTAACTCACCGGGTTATAGATTGATATTGAACAATATTTTATTTCCGGCAGCTGAGAAAAAAAAGCACAAGACCTAGTCAAATAGCTTTTTCTTTCTGAGTTCAAAATTTTGTCCGAGATAAACTTTTCTTACCATTTCGTCCTCTGCCAGTTCTTCGGGAATTCCGTGTTTTAAAATTCCTCCCTGGAACATAAGGTAGGTTCTGTCGGTTATGGCGAGCGTTTCCTGAACGTTGTGATCGGTTATGAGAATGCCGATGTTACGCTCTTTAAGTGAGGCCACAATTTCCTGAATGTCTTCCACGGCAATGGGGTCAACACCGGCAAAAGGTTCATCGAGCAGTATAAACTTGGGATCAACCGCCAGCGCCCGGGCAATTTCGGTACGACGCCGTTCGCCGCCGGAAAGCAAGTCACCGCGATTTTTACGGATATGGGTTAAACCAAACTCCTCTAATAACTGCTCCAACTTATCGCGCTGTTCTTTTTTCGAAAGACCGGTCATTTGTAAAACCCCCAAAATATTTTGCTCCACACTTAATTTCCGGAAAACCGATGCTTCTTGAGCGAGATAACCGATGCCCTTTTGTGCGCGGCGATACATCGGGTCGCGGGTTATGTCCTCAGCATCGAGGGTTACTTTACCGCCGTTAGGT
>CAJXVZ010000083.1 GCA_913062845.1 uncultured Psychroflexus sp. | reverse complement strand
GGACATCTCGCTAGTCTTACGACGATCAAAGTACCTGAGTTTATAGAAACAAGCCTAACTATTTTTAGTAATGAAAATATTATTGTGTTCCTGATACTTCTCGCCGTAATGCCACTCTTTTTTCTTTTTGTAAGCAAAAAATATAAAAATAAAGAACAATCGATAAAGAAAAACCTGATCATCCAAAACCCTGCAAACGCTCTAAGTTCAGGTTTTGAAAACAATAAGTTATTTGGTGTTGGCTTTGGAGTTCTCATTCTGCTGGCCTTTGGTCTTAAGTACTCAGATCAGTTGGCTATGTTGAGGCTAACGCCGGATATGCTCAATTTTTTCATGTTAGGAATGATTTTTATTCTACATCAGAATTTTGCTGCTTTTTTACAGGCACTTCAAGAGTCCGTTGGAGATGTGAGTGGGATTCTCATTCAGTTTCCATTATATTTTGGTATCATGGGGATTATGAAAGATAGTGGTTTGGCATTACAGATCGCTGAGTTTTTTGTCAGTATCTCAAATGCAGAAACGTTACCAATTTTTAGTTTTTTTAGTGCCGGCTTATTAAACATTTTTGTGCCAAGTGGTGGTGGGCAATGGGCTATTCAGGGTCCTATTATAATAGAATCCTCTCATCAACTTGGTGTGCCATTACCAAAGATGATTATGGCGATGGCTTATGGCGATCAAATCACCAATATGCTTCAACCGTTCTGGGCCTTACCATTGCTGGCCATAACAAAACTAAAAGCCCACGAAATCTTACCATATACATTTTGGATGTTTATCATCGGCAGCCTGTTATTTATTTTTGGATTGTTATTTATTTATTGATATGAATATACTTTCCTCGGAATTAAGGTTTCCAAACCCTGATCTAACTCACGAAACAGGTATCATTGCTATTGGTGGAGACCTGTCTCCTGAAAGGCTTTTGTTGGCTTATAATTCAGGAATATTTCCCTGGTATAATGAAGATGAACCCATTTTGTGGTGGTGTCCGGAAGAAAGAATGGTATTATTTCCTGAAAATCTGCATATTTCAAAATCTATGCGCCCTTATTTAAATAAAGAAAAATTTCAAATATCCCATAATACCTGTTTTAAAGAAGTAATAACGGCTTGTTCTAAAGTTTATCGAAAAGGTCAAGAGGGTACGTGGATTAACAATGATATGATTGATGCATATTTGAAATTACACAAATTGGGATATGCACATTCTGTCGAAGTCTGGAAGAATGACGAACTTGTGGGTGGCCTTTACGGTGTTTATTTGAAGCGAAAAGGGATTTTCTGTGGAGAAAGTATGTTTTCGAAAATAAGTAATGCTTCAAAATTTGCATTTATAAAGATGGTTGAACACTATAATGATTTGGGATTGAAGCTTGTAGATTGCCAGGTCTACACCAAACACCTGGAGCGATTGGGAGCTCAAATTATGTACAGAGAAGATTTTCTGAAACTACTGAGATAATCTTATTTATAAGCTGTCTTGTAAACCAATATAGCACCTTCTTCATCCTGACACAAAAGGTATAAGTGATTACCTGAGTAATAATAATCTGTTATCTTTTTTCCAAAAGTAGGAAAACCATTTAAGAGATTACCATCAAGATCTGCTATGTATACCTTTTGGGTCTGAAGATCAGCAATACCGACATGCTTGTCCATTATAACCGGTTTTGTGTACAATCCAAAGGGTAGTTCAAGGCTTTTATCATTGATCATTAATTGGTTTTCAGACATTTCAACGAAATATTTATTCGTAATATCAAATTTCGGATTAAGCCATTCTTTTCTTATGGTATTTATTTTGCCATTTTGATCAATTTCCAAAATATTGCCTTTATCATTAACACTTACAAACTTGCCCTTATGTTCAAACCATTTGTTTTCTGTGTGTCTAAAATCTTTTGGTAATTCTATCCGTTCTTTTCCTCTTCTGTTCAGTATATTCAATACCCCTGAGGTTTCCTGAGCAATTATATAATCTTTGTTTCCCATTCTTATATGATCGATAGGGTAGGCTATATTGTCTTTTGATCTGTTAAATTTAAACCCTCTGACTCTCTTTCCAGTTTTGTCATACATTCTGACCTTGTCACCCATGACAACAACAAATCTGTATTTTCCATTATTGTCATAATCAAAAACAGAAAGGCTTTGGGTAATTTCATCTTTGGCTTTCAACGGAAACGGAGATACATCATTCCCATTTTTATCGATGATATGAATTTTGTTTTTAGTGGCAAAAGCCAGTTGAAGTCTGCCGTTTTGGTATATATCAATACTATGTATATCACCAATAATCCTACTGTCGAGTTCTTTGGTCCAAATCAAATTGCCTTTGGTGTCCTTTAAAAATAATTTATTCTGGGTATCCTGATATACAACATCATATTGTCCGGTACGCCAGTTTTTAAAAAATTGTGGCTCTGATATCAGGTCTTTGTCGTGTTTGAGTCTTATTTGTTGATCGATGCTGGTTTTGGTTTTGTTTGCTGGTTTTTCTTTTTGTAAGATATTCAGGTAAGCAAAATTATCTTCGACTATAAGTTGAGAAACGATAAGACCATGTCCCTGCCAATTGAGCTTTTTAAATTCTTTTTTGTAGTCCTCATTTACTCCGTTATCATAAAAATCAGATTGCTTTGTAGTATTATTAAGCCATAGCATATGACTTTTACTGTATAAGGATTCCAGATGATTTTGGTAGTTCGGATCATTAAGAAGTGTATTTTCATTATTTAGTTGAATAATCATATTTTCAAGCGTATCCAGCTTATCTGATGTTATCACAAAGTCTTTGTAGATCATAAAGTAATTCAATTCAGCTTTTTTCAGAAAAGGATACATCATGTTTTCCAAGACTTTGGCAGTGCTCATTTCGTGTATTTGAAATGAACTGAAGTCTTTCAATGGTTTTGATACATTTTTCAGACTCTTGAAGGTTTGCTCAATGTTATTTGAAAGAAAAACTTTGGCATATGCATTAACAAATTCAATTTCTGCAGCTTCTTTAATATTGATAAGAAGACTGTCCTTTTCTATAGGTTTTTCAGTGGCTAAATTGGTTGGGTACAATTTGTAGTAATCCGATATGATCACACTTTTGGCATTCACAAATTGATTTGGAATTACCTCTTGAATAATCGATTCTTCAGCTTTTACCTGCTGAAAAACAGACCAGTCTTTATTGTCTTTTGGCTCAAAGGCTATACCACTAAAAAATATTCTTTTATCGTCAAATTTTAAATCAAACCCCAGGAATTCAGATAAACTTAAATACTGATCCGGAAAAACTTCCGTAAAGAATGTTTTTGAAAATTTGGAAAAAGTCTTTGTGTTCAATACAAGCGATGGGGAGTCATCAGATAGCCCGTTTAATAGTCTTATCATTTGCCCGGGTGCTTTTATTTGATTGGTAAAATTTCTGATGATGTTTTCAAGTATAATATTTGACTGACTTAAAATCTGATAATCGCCTATTGTAGCAGAAAAATACTCGCTCTCATCCAGTTTGATCTCATTAATTTTGAAGTTGTCATATTCATAGGATATCTTGGAATCAATCTTAAGACTATCTTTTTTATTCTTTTTAAAAACAAGAGTTTTAATCGCTTCATTTTTTCCTAAAATATTGTAATTCAGCAGTAGTTCATCAGGTAAATCTGTTATTCTACGGAAATCTGTTAGAGAAAAAAAGTCCCCGAACGGATTGTTTTTTTGTTGTGAAAGAAACGATTGTTTATCGATATTTTCAGTCCACTTATTAAAATCGTCAAAATGGATAAACATAACAGCATCAGGAGCAATTAATGCTTCAAAATTGGCCTTCTCTTGCTTTTCTTCTTCGCATGAAAGAAGTAAGCCAAAAGAAATGAGAAGTAAAAAGTAATTCAATTTGAATATTTTCATAATTCTAGTCGTAATTGTTCTGGTAAAAGTCTAAAACTTTTTCGGTGGTGTATAGTTGGCCCGTGTATCTCAATTGAGCTTCTGTGAGCCTTGGTCGGATAGCCCTTATTCTTGTGCCAGAAAAAATCAGGGTATTCCATATGTAAGTTAAGCATATATTCGTCCCGGTACGTTTTTGCCAGTACCGATGCTGCTGCAATATTCATATATTTTGAATCTCCTTTAATAACGCACTCGTGCCCAATATTCTTATACGTTTTAAACTTATTGCCATCTACCAAAATATATTCAGGTATTGGCTCAAGTTGATCTATGGCGTTGTGCATGGCCAGAATTGAAGCATTAAGAATATTAATTTCATCTATTTTTTCAGGCATTACATGAGCTACACCATAGCATAAGGATTCTTTTTCAATAACAGGTCTGAGGAGGTTTCTTTTTTGAAGTGATAATTGCTTTGAGTCATTAAGCCATTCGTGCTTAAAATTTTCAGGTAAAATAACAGCTGCTGCGGTGACTGGTCCTGCCAGACAGCCTCTGCCAGCTTCATCTGTACCACACTCTAGTCTTTCTGCTATTATCCGATGTTTTAGCATGATACAAAATTACAATTTGTGTATAAAAAAAGCAGTAAATCTGAAAAGACTTACTGCTTGATCTGTAATTTTTATTCTATTTATTTTCCTTCTTCGTATCTTTTGGATACTTCATCCCAGTTGATAACATTAAAAAATGCATCTATATATTCTGGTCTTCTGTTTTGGTAATTTAGATAATAAGCGTGCTCCCATACATCTATCCCAAGTATTGGTGTACCGGCACAGCCTACGTTTGGCATAAGCGGATTATCCTGGTTTGGTGTTGAACATACTTCTAATCCTCCACCTTCATGTACACAAAGCCATGCCCATCCTGAGCCGAATTGCGTTGCTGCTGCTTTGGAAAAAGCATCTTTAAATCCATCAAATGAACCAAAGGACTTATCAATTGCTTCAGCAAGAGCTCCACTTGGATTGCCTCCACCATCCGGTGACATAACCTTCCAGAATAAACTGTGGTTGTAAAATCCTCCGCCATTGTTTCTAACAGCAGCATTTGATAAATCCAGGTTATGCAATATGTAATCTATTGATTTATCTTCCAATTCTGTACCTTCAATAGCAGCATTTAATTTTGTTGTATAACCATTATGGTGTTTGCCATGGTGAATTTCCATAGTTTTCGCATCAATATGAGGCTCAAGAGCATCATGTGCATAATCTAAATCTGGTAATTTAAAAGACATAATTTATTTGTTTTGTGTTAATAGCTTCAAAATTAATCAATATAGATTTACCTTCAATTTTTATTCTGTTATAAAAAGCATAAAAACTATAGAGTAATCTTAAGTATTGTAATAATTCTTTGGAATGCTCTGTTTTTATTATGATCAAATTCAATGATTTATAAAATCATCCGATGAGTTCCTGATTGAGTCTGATGCATTCCATGGCTTCTTTAACATCATGTACCCTTAAGATATTAGCACCTTTAATAAGAGCAATACTGTGTAACGCTGTGGTTCCATTCAATGCTTTGTCCGGGCTTATGTCTAATGTTTTGTAGATCATAGATTTTCTTGATATACCACAGAGCACCGGTAAATTTAATGATTTGAAAATCTCAAATTTTCTCAAGACCTCGAAATTCTGAACTATGTTTTTTGCAAAACCAAAACCGGGATCAATAATAATATCAGTGATTCCTTTCTCTCGGGCTGCATTTATTTTTTCTGAAAAATATTGTTTTACCTCTAAAACGACATCCTCATAATGAGCCAGTGTTTTCATATTTTGTGGAGTACCTTTCATATGCATCATGATATATGGCACTTTGTACCTGGCGATAGTATCATACATTTTAATATCCAGACTTCCTCCTGAAATATCATTTATCAAAGATGCTTTATTTTCAATAGCAAATTCAGCAATGTCACTTCTGAAAGTATCAACAGAAATCAAGATATCCTCACCAAATTCTCTGTTGAGTAAATTTAGTACAGGATACAGTCTGTTTTTTTCTTCCTGCGAGGAAATATCATCTGCACCTGGTCTTGAACTATATGCACCAATATCTATGAATGTTGCGCCGTCTTTCAGCATTTTTTCAGTCTGCTTTAAAATAGCAGTTTCGGTTTTGTATTTTCCACCATCGTAAAAGGAATCGGGTGTAACATTTAAAATACCCATTATTTTAGGCGTTGTAAAGTCTATCAATCGTCCCTTGCATTGTATAGTCATTTGATAAATGATTTATTTTGTAAATATGACAAAGGTAGAAAGGTGATGAAATAAATTATTTAAAGTTGAGTTATAATTTAGAACAAAACCGCTTTATTTGTAATGCTAAAAATTCTTTTATGAAATTTAAATTATGGTGTCTGCTGCTTACTTGTTTAAGTCATTTTGTGATTTTAGCCCAGCGTGAAAATGATACGATAAAAACTGAAAAGCTCATTATAATAAAGCAATACTCACCAACATTGAATGATGCTTTTAAAGTAAGATCAAAGCCAATCATTTCAGATTCTATAAAAAAACAGCAAAAAACTGTAGAGTATTCTATTTTTTCTGTACCGGTGGCATCAACTTTTACACCTTCAAAAGGCACCGCCAGTTCAATATCACCGCAGGCCAGACCGTATAGTTTTCAAAACTATGCACGTTTGGGTGCAGGTAATTTCACCAATATCATGGCAGAATTTTTAGGTAAAGTTTATTTAAACAGATATCAGGACCTCGAAGTAGATTTTGATCACTTTTCATCGGCCGGAGGTATTGAGACCGAACCTCTCGATAATAATTTTATGGATACTTCATTAGGTTTAAAGTTTCAATCTTCAGATCGCTATCTGGTCTGGCATGCTGGCGTAGATATAGATTATAAGCGTTACAATTGGTATGGCTTTGATGAAGATCTTCTAAATGATTCAAATCAATTATTCGGAGATGACCTTTCTGTTATAGATCCATTGCAAACCTATCTGGGCCTGAATCTTAATGGCGGACTGGACTTTGACAGTGATTATATAAAGACGCTGGATCTTAATGTGAAAAATCTTACCGACAATTATAATTCTTCAGAAAATGAAGTAGATATCAATTCAGGTTTTGAATTTTATGTGGCAAACAATAGTCTAGACCTTGATGTCAATTTCAATTTTCTCTCCGGTAATTTTGATCAGCAATACAATATTCCGGATAACGGCATAAAATATGGTTTTCTAACGACTGCTCTTCAGCCATCCATGCAATTTGAAATTGATGATTTATTTTTAGATGTCGGATTGAAAGGTGTTTTCTTAAATGATACTGAAATCAAAGAAAGTGATTTTTTTGTCTATCCTAAAGTTAAAGCTACCTATAAATTTGCAGAAGAATTTATGCTTTACGGAGGACTTGACGGTGACCTAAACATGAATTCTTATGAAAGCGTAGTTGATCAAAATCCATTCGTGTCGCCGACGCTTTTTCTTCAGCCTACTGATAATGCTTTCACAGGTTTCACAGGTTTAAATGGTAAAATTAAGACTTTGAGTTATAACCTTAAAGTATTTTACCAACAGGAGAATAATTATGCTTTTTTTATTGAAAATTCTGCTGTACCCGGTTTATTGGTCTTTGAACCCCAAAATAATTTTGAGTATGGCAATAGCTTTAGTTTGATTTATGATGACTTGACCACTTTTGGCTTAAGTGCGGAAGCCAATTACGAAGCTTTTGACAGCTTCAATGTAGGACTTTCTGCTCAGTACTTTAATTTCTCTCTGGATAATCTTCCTGTGGCTCCATATCTGCCGGAATTTAAGTTTAGTTTAAATGCTAATTATCAAATAACAGATAAATGGTTTCTGCATTCTACGCTATTTTACATAGGAGAAAGAGAAAGCCTGAGGTATACAGCAATACCTCTAAATGACACATTTTTTGATTCTTCCGGAGTTGATGGTTTTGTGGATATAAATTTTGGCATAGACTATCAACTTAATGAAAGAATAGGTCTTTTTATTACCGGTAGAAATCTTTTAGATAATAACTACCAACAATGGCGAAATTTTGATGTTCAGGGTATTCAGGTGATGGGAGGCTTATCTTATCAGTTTGATTGGTAAAATTCTTAACATATAAGAAACATTTTTTTCACTTTGTAAACTTAGATTTGCCACTTCTTACAAATTAAAATGGGTAAAAAACAAAACCGAAGACCAAATCTCCGCTTGTTTGATTTCTTCATTGAAGAAAAAAACTTCCTGATCATAATCATTACCGGTCTTATATTAGCCGGCGCATCTACGGCCTACAATTGGTCTATAGCGATGTGGATTGGTTTTGCTTTTGCGGCTTATGCAGCTGTTGCCAATGATAGTATACAAACCATAGGGACCTTTATAGAGAGTAACTCCGACAAAAAATGGTGGATGCTTTGGCTGTTTATTGGGACAATTTTTCTGGTAACGGTTACTGTAAGCTGGATATCTTATGATGGAGATGTGACATATCAGCGCTTGCTGAAGCCGGATGGCACTTCACCATATCCGCACCCTAATGAGTTCTCATTTTTTCAAATTATTGCACCACTGGTGCTTTTGATCCTCACCAGGCTTAGAATGCCGGTGTCTACAACATTCCTGCTCCTGAGTGTGTTTAGCGCTTCTTCATCTGGTATCACCTCTGTGGTGATCAAGAGTTGGACAGGGTATCTCCTTGCTTTTGTGTTATCTTTTTTTATTTGGTATTTGGGTTATAATCTTATCAGAAAGCATTTTAAATCCAGGAAATTCAACAGTGCATGGACCGTTGTTCAGTGGCTCGTGAGCGGCTCTTTATGGTCGGTTTGGATCATGCAGGATGCGGCTAACATTTCCGTTTTTCTGCCGAGACAATTATCTTTTGGACAATTTGCTGTTTTCTCAATGACCATTTTTATAGGATTGGGCTTACTGTTTTATTTCAGAGGAGATAAAATTCAGCAAATCGTCAGCGAAAAAGCAAGGATCTCTGATGTAAGAGCGGCAACCCTAATAGACTTTTCGTACGTCATTTTACTTATTTATAAGCTATTTATTTCTACTGTACCAATGAGTACGACCTGGATTTTCCTGGGTATTATTGGTGGTCGAGAAATCGCAATCAGTATTGCCCGAAATAAAAAAGGAAATAAACACAAGAAAAAGGCTTTTGGACTGACCTTAAGGGATTTTGGTTCTGCCATGGCCGGTTTGGTGATTTCAGTAGCCCTTGCGGCTGGAGCAAATCCCGGTATCAGAGAAGAAATAGTTAACTTTTTTACAAACCTTTTTTAGATATTCAATCTTCAAAAAAGTTTTTCTGAAATCCAATCAAATACAATTTACTTTTGGCTCTCGTACAAGCTGTGTATAGCCATCTTAGGCTGTTTTCGTCCAGGCCTTCCGGTAAATAAGGTTGCTCGACAAATACTGTATTCCATTGTCCACCCTGAGATTTGTGACAGGTCATGGCATAACTGAACTTCACCTGAAGTGCGTTAAAAAATTCATTCTTTTTAACGGCGAGGAACTTTTTGTACTTAGATTTAATATCCGCATAGTCTTTCAAAACTTCCTGATAGAGTTTTTGTGAATCCTCAAAAGTGAGGGAAGGAGAATTCGTTTTAAGAGTATCGAGAAGAATTACGGTTTCAAAAGCATGCATTTCGGGGTAATCAACCATTTGAGCTTTGATTTTGGCAAATCTAAAACCGTATAAATCGTAGATGCCACGAACTTTTTTTATCTCAATAATGTCCCCATTTGCAATAAAACCGGCTTCAGATGAAGGTTTTAACCAAAAATAATTGTTTTTGACCACCATTAAAAAATCACCTACGGCTATTTCGCCTTCCCGCATTAAAATTCTCTGTCGGATTTGCTGATTATATTGATTGGCTCGTTTGTTTGAACGGACCACAATGGCTGTTTCTTCATGACCATCATTGTCATATGCAGAATTTATGGCGTCCATAATTTCATAGCCATCAATAAGTCTGATGAGATCTCTTTGGTTTTCAAGACTAAACCTGAATTGCTCCGGAAAGTCATTTTGAAGACCGTTTCGCATCTCTGTCGCATTGAGAAGTATACCGCTATCCAACTCCTGCCTAACGACATTTGTAAGCTCTGTTTTAATAACTTCAACGTGGTATTTTCGGCTTAAAATTTCTTCATCAAGAGCAGGGCTTAATTCTGCTTTTACAGGCGGAAGTTGAGCTGTGTCTCCAATTAATATAAGCCTGCAGTTTTCTCCGCTAAAGACAAATTCAATCAAATCATCCAAAAGCGAATTACCATTAAAAAGATCTTCCCCGGATGAAAAGTCCGGAATCATTGAAGCTTCATCAATTATAAATACAGTATTTCTGTATTTGTTTTCTTTTTGTACAAAATTAACTCCACCTTTAGAATTTTTCTGTGGGAAATAAATGCACTTGTGAATGGTCTGAGACTGCCTGCCCGAATAATTGCTCATAACTTTTGCAGCCCTTCCCGTAGGTGCCATAAGCGAAGATTTAAGCCTCAGTTTTGAAAGATTTTTGACTAAGGTTGATATGATTGTCGTTTTTCCGGTACCTGCGTATCCCTTTAACAAGAATATCTTTTCGTTTTCTGGTTCAGTAAGATATGCGGAAAGTGCAATTAAAGCTTCGTTTTGGTCGGTTGTAGGCGTGTAGCCAAAGTCTTTTAAAAGGTGCTTGTAAAGCGTTTTGTCATTCATATAAATAGCAGTGCCTTAATTTCTTTTCAAATTAATGAAATATAATGGAATTTATCAGGTTAAACTTTTAAGATTAAAAAAAAATTGTAGATTTGTGTACAAGTCTAAACATAATTTAAAAACATGAAATTAGTTATTCAGATTGTATTGTGGGTTGTTATTGCCGGTTTGGTCTACCTCAATTATAAAGCTATTTACGGACCGGTTGAATTTAACAAGAAAAAAGAAAAGCGATATGCGAAAGTGATAGACCGCATGGATAAATTAAGAAAAGCCCAACTGGCTTACAGAGAGGTTAATGGAAAATTTACAGCTTCTTTTGACAGCTTAACCAGATTTATTGATACAGCCGATTTTACAATTACACAAAGAAAAGATACATCATATTTGGATAAAGAGTACTTGAAAACTTACGGTGTAGATAAAATGAAAGAAGATGTTGTTATAGATACGATAGGAACTGTACCCGTTAAAGATTCGCTTTTCAAATCCTATGATTACTCAAAACTAAACTTTGTTCCTGGCACAGATGGTGTAGAATTTGAAATGGATGCAGGTTTTATTACCGTAAATAATAACAGTGTTCCTGTTTTTGAAGCTAAAGTCAATAAATCGATAGTTTTAGAAGGCTTAGATCCTGAACTAATTATCCAGGAAAAGCAGACTATTTCTGTTGATGGCGTAAACGGTGCTTACATAAAAGTTGGTTCTATGGATGAAGTAGACACAAGCGGTAACTGGCCAGTAAACTATGGCAAACAAGAGTAAAGACGAAACAAACAAATATAATGGATTATCCATCTTGGTTCAACAGGATGGATTTTCTTTTTATTTACATAATCTTAATACAAAAACTTCACTAGAATTCTCACATATTCAAGTTAGTGATTTGCATCTTAAGACTAATATAAAACTATTTGAAAAAGAACTTGAAGAGATTTTTGGTTTGCATCAAATTGAGAATGTTAAATTAGCCTTTGCCAATGAGCTGTTTTGCCTTGTACCTAAAGCGTTCTACAAGGAAGAGGCAAAAGCTGATTATTTAAAATACAATGTTCAGCTTTTTTCTGAAGATCACATTGTAACTGAATATATTCCTGCTATAGAGGCTTACTTGCTTTTTATACCTTATATGAATTATCACAATGTTGTTTTGGAATTTGTTGAGGAATTTGATTTTGTACACTTTAATCAAATACTTATTGAAAATACACATGGTATGTGTTCTGAGAATCAACAGATCATGAAAGTTTATGTCAGGCAAAATCAACTGGATATTGTATGTTACGATGATTTAGATTTTAAAATGTGTAATACCTTTTCTTTTAATTCTGATATTGATATTGCCTATTACGTCTTATTTAGTATTGAAGAATTGAATTTAAGTCAGGATAATATGCATTTGTTTATATATCACAATCAGGATGAGCAACATTGGTTAAAGGTTTTGCAAAAATATGTGAAGAATATCACTCTTGAAGAAGAAGATCTCACAACTTTAATCCAATAAAATGCGAATTATTTCCGGTAAATTTAAAAGCAGAAGATTAACTGCGCCAAAACACCTGCCTGTTAGACCTACGACCGACAGGGCTAAAGAATCGCTTTTTAATATCATTAATAATGAATACTATTTCGAAGGGTTAAGGGTTCTAGATCTTTTTGCCGGTATCGGTTCAATATCCTTTGAATTTGCATCCAGAGGTGCACGGGATATTACGGCAGTCGATCAAAACAGAGGATGCATAGATTTTATATTACAAACAGCAGAAACACTTGGCGTTGAGATCAAAACACAGTTTGGCCCCGTTCTTGACTTTTTGAATAAAACGTCAACCAAATTTGATATCATATTTGCAGACCCTCCTTATGATTATACTGACGAAAAGTTTTTAGAAATTGTAGATGCCGTTTTTTATCATGAATTGCTTTCAGAAAAAGGGGTATTCATTTTAGAGCATTCTAAACATACAGATCTTTCTAACCATGAAAGGTATCAAAAGAGCAGAAACTATGGTCACTCCGCGTTTTCCT
>CAJXVZ010000082.1 GCA_913062845.1 uncultured Psychroflexus sp. | reverse complement strand
GCAGGTTTGTTTGGAAATGCCACTGACGTTGCAAAATTTATGCAAATGTATCTTAATGGTGGAGTTTACGGCGATGCCAAACTTTTGAAATCTGAAACTATCGACAAATTTAATACCTGTTATTATTGTGAAGAAGAAGTAAGGAGAGGTGTTGGATTTGACAAACCGCAGCTTGAAGAAGAAGGTCCTACCTGCGGATGTCTCTCAATGAATAGTTTTGGCCATAGCGGTTTTACAGGAACCTATGCCTGGGCAGATCCTGATGAAAATATTGTTTATGTATTTTTGTCCAACAGAATTCATCCGGATATGGAAAATAATGACTTGATTACTGAAAATATCAGAACGGAAATTCAAAGGGTGATTTATGAAAATATTATTGAGTGAATGGTTGAGCACAGCTAAGATATCGTTTATGGGTTTATATCTCAATGTTAATGAGTTGCCATCTCATGAGAAAACAAATTAGGTCTTTTATTAAAGAAAATAAAGCCTTGATTAAGGAGCATTTTGTAGAAACTTATCAAACCTATTTCAGGTTTTTCAAGTACAAATTGTTCTTTGTGATTGAATTGCTTCTTTTAACCTTTATTCTGGAATATATAAAACCCGCTACTGACAGGCTTTATTTAGGAGGTTACACTTCACAAAATGTAGACTTTTTCGAGATTGATCATACTTTTTGGATAAGTTTCATCACCATAATTATATACATTCCTATTCGAGATTTTCCGGCTGTTTTCTCAAAAGTAATAAGAGGAAAATATAGTTTTAAAAATATGTTGTATTCCACTTTGATAGCAATTCTGGTTTCTTTTCCAGTTAGCCTGTTTTTTAGAGAAACCGGAAAAGCACCGGCATATTATTTAAACAGTTTTTATACTAAAGAAACATCAATTCAGGTTTTTAAGATATATAAGATCCATGCAAACAGAGTAAAGCTCATTCATGATGAATTCGGTAAATTAAATTCGAGAAAATACGTTGATATTATAGATCAATTAAGGATCCAAAAAAATCAACAGTCCGTTTATGATTTAGAAAGCGGCGATACCATTAAGGTTAAATTTTATAAAGGATTTTTTGACGAATTATACGTCAAAGGTCAGTAGATTTTATCACTAATTCTTTTTTGCACAATCTTAAGACCATGACAGATAAATAAATTCTATTTTTACGATAAAATAAATTCATGAAAATAGCCATAGTTTGTTATCCTACCTTTGGCGGGAGTGGAGTAGTGGCCACAGAACTCGGAATCGGACTCTCAAACAGAGGTCACGAAGTTCATTTTATCACATATAAACAACCGGTTCGATTAAAGTATTTATCAGCAAATATTCATTTTCACGAGGTCTCTGTCCCGGAATATCCTTTGTTTCATTATCAGCCTTATGAGCTGGCTTTATCCACCAAACTGGTCAACACCATAAAAAAATACAGCATAGATATTCTACATGTGCATTATGCCATTCCTCATGCGTATGCAGGTTATATGGCCAAAAAAATGCTGAAAGAAGATGGCTATGACATCAAAATGATGACAACCCTTCACGGAACGGATATCACCTTAGTTGGCAGTCACAGTTTTTATAAGGGAGCAGTCAATTTTAGCATCAATAAAAGTGATATGGTGACCTCAGTTTCACAAAGCCTGAAAGAAGATACCCTGAGAATTTTTGACATCAAGAAGGAAATCAATGTTATTCCAAATTTTATTGATTTTGAAAACCTGAATGATGAAAAGAAAGACTGCACTCGTCATATGATGGCTGAAGATGATGAAGCTATCATTACACACGTGAGTAACCTCAGACCGGTAAAACGTATTGAAGATGTTATACGAGTTTTTGCCAAAGTGTTGGAAAAGAGAAAAGCAAAACTCATTATCATTGGTGCCGGACCGGATAGGGATAAAGCCGTAAATATAGCTCATGACCTGGGTGTTCGAGATAAAATTATATTTATGGGTAAAAGTGATGATATAGAAAAAATATTATGCTTTTCAGATCTTTTTGTGTTACCCTCAGAAAAAGAAAGTTTTGGTTTAGCAGCATTAGAAGCTATGGCTCATAAAGTTCCGGTTATATCAACCAATACAGGAGGTTTGCCGGAAGTAAATATACACGGCAAATCAGGATACTTGAGTCCTGTTGGTGATGTTCAAGATATGGCAAATAATGCACTTAAAATTCTTGAAACTCCGGAAATACATCAGAATTTCAAAAATAATGCCCGAAAGAGAGCAGAGGAGTTTGACATCAGGTATATCATCAAAAATTATGAAGATTTGTATGAAGAAATGCTGACCGGAGAAATAATTTAATATACGATCTAAGTTTTTTACAGGAATTTGTTATGAGAAGTAACTATAAAATCATTGTTACAATATTGATCGGAGTAATATTTTCTAATACATGTAAGCCTAGACCTATGTCTGAAACAACTTTTAAGCCTTCTAAAATTACAGAGATCAAAAAAACCAAACAGGGTGGTTATCAGCTTTATTTTAATGGAAGTCCTTTTTATATCAAAGGTGCAGGTCTGGGAAATGGAAATATTCAGGAATTGGCAACTTATGGAGCAAACGCTTTAAGGACCTGGAGTGCAGACAATGCCAAAGCTGTTTTGGACGAGGCTCATAAATACGGTCTAAAGGTTATGATGGGCCTTTGGGTAGGATTGGAAAGGCATGGTTTTGACTATAATGATGAAGAAGCTGTAAAAAAACAATACGAGGATATTAAAAAAACGGTCCTGGAATTAAAGGATCACCCGGCTTTATTGTTATGGGGTGTTGGAAATGAATTGAATCATGAGTCAAAAAATCCTAAAGTATGGGATGCTGTAAATGATATTTCAAAGATGATTCATGAGGTTGACCCGAAACATCTCACCACAACTTCTCTTGCCGGAATAGACAAAAAACATGTTGATCTAATCAATGAGAGAGCCTCCGATCTAGATTTTATAAGCACTCAACTTTATGCAGGCATAGAAGTTTTACCTCGCTTAATTAAAGAGTCAGGTTATAAAGGTCCTGTTTTGATCACCGAATGGGGCGCCACAGGTTATTGGGAGGTGCCTAAGACCACCTGGGGTGCGCCCATTGAAAACAATAGTTCAGTAAAAGCAGATCATTATATGAAGCGCTACAGAAAAGCTATTGAAAATCAAAATAAGATTATAGGATCATTTGTATTTTTATGGGGACAAAAACAGGAGAGAACTTCAACCTGGTTTGGACTTTTTATGCCTGATGGCAACGCTACTGAATCTCTGGACGTGATGCACCTCATATGGAAAGGGGAGTGGCCGCAAAACAGATCACCAAGGTTAAAGGATTTTAAATTAGAAGGAAAAACGGCTTACGAAAATATTATAATTGCACCTGGTAATAATTATTCTGCAATTGTAACGGCAGAAGACCCGGATGGTGATGATTTAACCTATCATTGGGAAATAAGAGAAGAGAGTAAGTCCACTAAATCCGGAGGAGACAAAGAATATGTCCCGGAAATAGTAGAAGACCTGTTTCACAATTCAAATGATGCTGTATCCGGATTTAAAGCTCCTAAAAAAGAAGGCGCATATCGTATTTATATTTCTGTCAAGGATGGACATGGCCATACTGCTCATGCTAATATTCCTTTTTTGGTACAGGATTAAATATATTAATCACTCTTTATCGCTTTCGATTTGTTTCAGGGAAATGGTCTCAGATCTGAATTTATTTTTACCAAAATCCAAAGTTCGAATTGGGAACGGTATATTGATATCGTTTTCATTATAAGCCTTTTTTATAGCTTTTACGGCAATATGTTTAGCCAGTAATTCATCTTTTGCACTGGTTTCTTTAATCCAGAATCGTACTTCGTAATTAATAGAGCTATTGCCAAATTCCTTATAAAAAAAGTCAATTTTCTCAGACTTACCAGGTGGTAAAGCATTTTTGATAGCTTCAACTGTTATTTTTTCTACAAGTTCCAAATCGCTTTCGTAACCTACACCACATTCAAGAATGGCGACACTTCTATTATTTGTACTGAGATTTTTAAATGGTGTTTCTACAATTTTTGCGTTTGGTATGATTACAATATTTTGGTCTGCTGTTTTTAAAGTAACATTTCTTAAATTGATGTCTGTCACAAAACCGGCATAGTCGTTTGTTTCAATCCAGTCACCAATCTGAATTTTTGGCATAAAGCTCAAGACAACTCCCGAGAAAGTATTGTTTAAAGTACCCTGTAAAGCAAGACCAACAGCTAACCCAACTACACCTGCCGCACCAAGTACCGATGTTAAAACTGTACTTAAATCCATTATACCTAAGGCTATAAAAAAACCTATAAGAATAATAACGGCCTTATATATTCTTAAAGCAACAACACGGACTGATTCCTGAGCTCTTGTTCTCTTGATGATCTTACTAACTACAATGGCGGTGAGATTGGCAATAATTATAAATACAATAAATACTACCAACGCTAAAATAAAATTGGGCAGATTCACTATTGCAGAATCTACCCAATTGTTTAGTTTATCTTGTAAATCAGACCATGCAGAATGCGTATTGTCAACTATGCTTTCTGTTTGGTCTTGTGTCAAGTTAAATCTATAAACCATTTATAATTTACTGATTAACGTAGCTTTTTAGTCCAGACATCTAGCATCCAACTTGTCTTCTCTAATTCTCTTATGTAAGCACCAATCAAATCAATGGTACCTTCATCATTGGCATCGTCTGCTACTTCAACAATTTTACGCATTTGATCAATAATTTTGCCATGATCAGTAAGCAAAATATCAACCATTTTCATGTCCTCATATTCGCTTGAAGATTCTTCAATGTTCGTTAACTTTAAATATTCTGTCAAGTTACTAACCGGTGTATGTCTTAATGTAAGTATTCTTTCTGCTATTTCATCAATTTTTTCTTTAGCATCGTCATACATCTCTTCAAACTTCTCATGTAAATCGAAAAAGTTCAATCCTTCTACATTCCAATGAAAATTTCTCAATTTTTGATAGTAGAGATGATAATCAGCTAGTAAAATATTTAATTGTTCAACAGTTTTTTCTGTTTTTGTTGTGTCTAAATTCAAGTAACTCATAGTTTTTATTTATTGTTTTTTTAATTTCAATACAAATATACAATAGTATTGACCAAATTATAGTGTAAATCCTTTATCTTAATATAAGTTTAACGACTATCTTTTCAGTTTTTCTCTAAGCTCTTTTGATACCTGTCCGCCGGTAATTCCATAACCATCTACCAATAATCCTTTTTTACCGTCGTTGGTGGAGATGGCATATAATATTGAATTATCAGCAGGATTTGTCATACCTTCAAATCTAAAAATCCTGTCTACATTAAAATCTTCAGGCATGTAAGAGTCATTGTTATTGGTTATTTTGTCATCTTTTAAGTTAAAATCGATGCTATAACCTTCTTCTTTTAATTCATTCATTCTTTGTGATAAGGTCTTATCATTCATTTTTTTTATTTTTTTTATTAAAGAAATTAAATCCCAGTGGTATTATTAAAAACAGAAAGAAATAATAACCAAGATAAAGTCCTGCAAGGGTTATCAAAATGGCTAAAAGATTTATAATTAAAATCCACTGTCTCATACCTTCAATGTATGAAAATATGATGGTTGATATATTCCGTTTTATTGGAATTTAACATTTAAAAGCTGTTTTTAAACACATATACTTGATATATTGTAACATTTATTGAAAGCTCTCGTCCTTAAAGAAAAATTATGACACGTATTTTAACTTTTTTACTTTTTACATCCATTGTAGCTACATCTCAAAATCTTTCAGGTGTAGCCACTTATCAAACAAAAACCAGTGTAGATCTCAAAATGGAAAGCAAACAAATCACGCCAGAGATGCAGGAGCAAATCCAGGCAATGCTGAAAAAGCAATTTGAAAAGACCTACACATTGACTTTCACTGCAACAGAATCTGTATATCAGGAGGAGCAAAGCCTTGATGCCGCTGGTTCTTCCGGTGGAATATCTATGGTCATGGGAAGTTTTACAGGTGGTAAGCGATATAAGAATATTGAAGATAATGTATACAAAGAAGAGACGGAATTCTTCGGAAAGCCTTTTCTCATTGAAGATGAGCTTGAAAATATTGAATGGGAATTGGTGAATGAAAGTAAACAGATTGGCCAGTATATTGTTTTCAAGGCCATTGCTACTCAAAAAATAGACAGCCTTGAATTTACAGAATACGAAAGAAAAAAAGCAGAAGAAAAAGATGACTCGGATACCATCGTTTCACCCATTGATGAGCTGAAACTACCAAAAGAAAAGAAAATTATTGCCTGGTACACACCCCAAATACCTGTAAAAACCGGACCTGATCAATACTGGGGTTTACCGGGACTGATACTTGAATTACAATCCGGCAAGACCACAATGCTTTGTTCTAAAATTATTCTTAACCCTAAAGAAACTGTTGAAATAGACGTTCCAACGAAAGGCAAATCCGTATCACGTGACGAATACAAAAAGATCATGATGGATAAGGTTAACGAAATGCAGGACATGTATAAATCTCGTGGAAGTGGAAATTTTGAAATAAAAATTGGCTACTAAATGATTTTCAAGTCCAACGATTGTAGTCATCTGCTTTACGGCATGATGATGATGTTTTTTTGTCTTACAACAACCGCACAAGAGGTCAAACTGATTGGCAAAGTCACCGATAGTCTTCAGAATCCTCTGGCCATGGCCAGTGTGATTGCAAAAGAAAAAGAAACCCAAAAAGTAGTGACTTACAGCATTACCAATGATGATGGTCTGTTTCAAATAAAACTCGCAAAAGACAATATCTATATTGTTGAAATCACATTTTTAGGTATGCAAAACCTAAAAAGTGAAATCAATACCAACGGCATAGAGGATAACATTAGAAAAGATTTTCTAATGAAAGAACAATCCAATACGCTTGATGATGTAGAATTGGTTTATGAAATGCCTGTAACCATTAAAGGAGATACTATTGTATACGATGCAGATGCTTTTTCGAGAGGCAATGAAGAAAAACTTGAAGATATCATCAAGAACTTACCGGGAATGGATATTAATGATGAAGGTGAAATTGAAGTAGAAGGGAAGGCTGTTCAGAAAGTCATGGTAGAAGGTAAAGATTTCTTTGATGGAGATTCTAAACTGGCAGCCAAAAACATTCCCTCTGATGCCGTTAGTAAAGTAGAAGTCCTTAGAAATTTTAATGAAGTCGACCAAATGCGAGGTTTAGGCAATGACCAGGATAATGTAGCTGTAAATATTAAGCTAAAAGAAGGTAAAAAGAAATTCTGGTTTGGTGAGGTCAATTCCGGCTTGGGTTATGGTGGAGACGAACTAAGATATGTAGCCAATCCTAAATTATTCTACTACAGCCCTAAATACAGCATCAATATTATTTCAAATTTCAACAATACCGGAGAATCTGTGCTGTCCTTCAAAGATTATTTCAAATTTACAGGCGGTTTTAGAAATTTCAATCAAAAAGGCGGAACCCGATTTAATATTTCAGATTCCGGACTGGGCGCCTTATTAAGGCCTACCAATCAGGCCAATCTGGTGGAAAATGATTTTGCCGCAGCAAATTTTTCATACAATCCCAATAAAAAATGGAGCTTTAGCGGGTTTGGTATATTCTCAGGAAACAGAACAGGTTTTGAAACAGAGACCCGAAGGCAGTTTATCGGTACAAATGAAAATCAAGACTCACAAAGCATCGAGAATCTCCAGAGCAATAGTCTGCAGGAAAACAGATTAGGCTTGTTTAAATTGAGTTCGATCTATAAACCTAATCTCAATTTTCAATTGGATTATGATGCCTTGATAAAAATTTCGGATCAGGTTGAGAATGCCAATCAGTTTTCTCAATTTACCAATATTGATAACAGTGTAATTGATAACAATATTCTGGAAAACAGAGATAACCAACCTAATTCAGTCAATCAGAATGTCAATGCCTATTATACTTTGGATGAAAAAAATGTTTTTGCCGGTCAGGCACAGTATCTTTACCAAAAAGAAGATCCTTTTTATCAGGCAATTTTAGACTTTTTGCCTTTTGCCGGTATTTTGAATGCAGACCCCAACCAGTCTGATTTCAATATCAATCAGAATAAGATGGTCACTACCAATAAGATTGATGCTATTGTCGACTACTACAGAGTCCTGACTAAAAAAAGTAACATCAATTTCAGTATTGGTATCACCCATTCTGATCAGAATTTTAATAGCAGCATATTTCAAATCTTAGATAATGGCAATCGTCTCAACTTTGAAGTAACTCCCGATGTAGATGGAGAAAGTTTTCCTTTGGTCAACGATGTCAATTTCAGATTTACAGACGCATTTGTTGGTGCGAGGTATAAATTCGTGAGAGGTAATTTTACAGCAACGCCGGGAGTAACGCTTCATAATTTCAATTTGCGGACAGATCAGTTAGGTTTACAATCTACTTTGAATGAATGGCAGCTGCTTCCTGAGGTTTTAGCCATTTACAATTTCAGGAGAACAGAAAGTGTCAGGTTCAATTATGCCATGACCGCAGAATATACCGATGTCAATAATTATGCTGAAGCTTTTGTTTTTAATAATTACAACAGTCTTTTCAGAGGAAACAGAACGCTGGATAATGCTATAGCCAACAGCTATACTTTATCTTATTTTAATTTTAATATGTTCAATTATGTGAACATCAATGCTAATCTGAACTACACCAAACGCATAAATGGAATAAAGAGCAATGCCCAAATCGTAGCCATTAATCAGGTGTCAACGCCTTTTAATATCAGCAGTAACTTTCCGGACGAGACTTTTTCAGCTTTTGGTAGTTTTTCTAAACGTTTTAAAAAAATTCAATTTGAGGTTTCTTCGAGGTTCAGTTATAGCGATTTGAACAACCAGTTTAACGGTGAAATCCGAAATTCTGAAAGTTTTACCCAAAATTATGAAGCCAGCATAAGAACAAACTTCAAAAAAGGACCTAATGTAGAACTGGGTTACAATTACACCAGAAACCGATACGACAATGCCAATAATCTCAGTATATTTTTGACCGAAAGGCCATTTATAGAACTGGATTATCAGTTTTTGAAGGCTTTTACGTTGGAGGCAGATTACAATTATTTCAATTACCGGGATACAGACAATACCATTTCAAATGAGTATGCGTTTTTAAATTCAAGTTTGAGTTATCAAAAGCCAGACAGTAAATGGGAATTCACGCTTCAGGCTCAAAACTTACTGGATGTCAGAACCATAAACAATGACAGCTTTAGTGAAAATTTTAATACAACCAATGAATATGTGGTTTTGCCCAGAATTGTTGGGTTGAGAGTGAGGTATGAGTTTTAGAAGCCCCCAAACCCCCGAAGGGCTTTTTCTAATCTTTTGAAATCAAACTTTGTTTGATTAAATACAATCAATATGAAGCCCCCTTCGGGGGTTTGGGGGCTTTCTCTTACCACATCACACCGCGTCTTTGCGAAAGACTTGGGGAATAGAGTAGTGGAGCGCCACCTCTGAATGCAGGATTGAGACGATTAGCTTCAATAAATGCATCATTTCTGACCCTGTTAAGGCCTGAATAAATGGGTTCATCATGATAATCCATAAACAGATTTTTTGAATTATCTATCTCAACTTTAAAACTTGAATATTGTGCCATTTGTCTGTTGATGGCATCATTGAAATATTTATTGGAATATCTGTTTGCCTTCAGGGTCGATGCCTCAACAAAATCAAAATCGGCATGTTTTTTTGGAGAAGCATAGACATTGACATTTTTAACCAATAAATCAAAATCACTGGAATTAAAGTTTTGATATAAAGGCGATTGTATTTGAGGTGAAAGTTCAAACGGACTTAATTCAGGTAAATCGAAATCCTGTCCATAGTTTATGGATACCATTAAAACGATCAATATATTTGTCAATATGACTTTCATTATAACAAATGTATCAAAAATTATTCCTTTTTATCAAAATCAAGAATTGAATCTTCAACCCATAATTTTGGAAAGAAAGTTCGCTTTTGAAATTTAGGGTGGAGATATTTTTCCCATTCTGAGCCGCCGGTTGCTGCTTTCACTTCACCTTTTTTGCTTAAGAAATACTTTGCTGTATTGTAATGCACCATCGGCCATTTTACATTGTAGGCATTATCGAAGGCTTTCATCAGATGAATCAGTTCCTGTGATGCATCTTCAATTTGATTGAACTTGTCATATACAGTATTCCCTTTGGCCTTGTCTATATACTCTGCAAATATGCCTAAATATTTGTCTTCAAACAACTTAAGGGTAGTGCTCCTGGATTTGGTTTTAGGGTTATAACCCGCCAAACGCCAATAGACATGTTCTAAATATTCATTGGCATCTGGTTGTTCTGATAATTCTGAATGTTTTTCTTTATGGATCAAATTAAGAATTGGTGTACAATAGATCTCCAAAAACCTGAACTGTGCGCTTTGAAATCCGCTGGCTGGCGTAAGCGTTAATCTGAACTTATTGTAATCTTTGTGACTCATGCCTTCTTTCATGACATCAAAAGAGGTGATGAGCATATCTGTGTAACGGATCAGGCGTTTGAGTTTTTCTTTGAGTAATTTCTCAGTAGTTTCATCAGAATTGACGATTTGTTCAACTTCATGGATCATCAATTTAAGTACCAATTCTGTAATCTGATGATAGACAATAAACACAAATTCATCCTTAAAATTGGTTCTTGGTTTCTGCAGAGAAAGTAGTGCATCTACATCGACATAGTCCCAGTAAGTTATAGGTTTAGAATATAAAAGGCCTTCGAGGTATGGTTTTGGGTTTTCGCCGAGTTCAGCGTATTTGTCTTTTATTTTTGAAAGAATGTCTTCCGGCATGGTGGTTTATTTTTTCAAAAATACTAAAAGCATTCTAATTCATAATTCTGAAAAAGGTTTATTACGTGGAAAGGTTTTAAAGTTTATGAGGTTATGAGGTTATGAGGTTATAAAGTTATAAATATAGCTTAATTGTGTTTAAAGTTTCTGGTTTCTGGTTTGGGTGTCTAATTGAAACGTGAAGATCAAAACAAATATATCTATTTTACATAATATATATTATAGATATTTTATTAAAATTTAAATTAATGAACTTTTTTAAAATATTAATTGTGCTTAAAATGCCAACACAATCTTAAAAACTTTAATTCTTAGATCTAATCTGTTAATTGGTTAAATTTTTTCTGAATTCTATCGAGAGATGCTTCATTAACTCCACAAGCTTTCGCGATTTTAGGCCATTCGGCTATGGCATCTTGTACTTCTTCGATTATTTCGTTCGGTTTGCTGATGCTAAATTCTTTAGCCAATGCCAATATATTCTTTCTACCCGGATATGCACCTTCACCGGCTATTCTCGTACTATGTTCACCGATTGCCGTAGACGAATATGTTAAATCATAAGCTGGCGCAAAAGTCCAATTTCCGACATCATCCATTAACCATGAGAAATTCTTAGAATGGTCATCTCTGTTGTGACTATAAACATTAAAAGCTGCAAGGCGTAACACTTTTTTTCGCGCTGCAGCTGATTGCTCTAATGTATATGCTGTATCGATAACATGACCATAATCTATACTACTTCTCCGAAAATTATCATGCGTTAATCCTGCCATCGAATGCATATGAAGTCTGTTATTACCAATTCTGTCGAAGCGTTTTGTTCCAAATATTTGTAAGCCTTCCTTACTTTCAAATAGTTTACATTCACTCATTTCAATATTAGCAGCTAATGCCATTTTATGATAAGCATATTCTATATTTGATATATCAAAAGGGTCTTCTGAGTTAGGAAATTTAATGATCCAATGTTCAAAACCTTCAGGTAGATTATTATAACCATGTATTAATTCGTCAGTCCCAGGATTGTAACCTACATTTGCCTTAGGTCTTGCTCCTCCGGAGGAACCTCCTAAATGCATTAATTCTTCTATGATTTCTACACTGGTTCCTTTGAAAACTTTATCAATCACAGTTTTTAACCTGTCAATATCAATATCATCACTAAAATTTTCTTCATTCGTAATGGCTGGTCTATAAATAAGCGCTCCTCTGCCTGTTTCGCCTACATATGCCAATTGATCCAGGATATTGATATCATTCAACGATAATCCTTCTTTCTCTAAAGCCCGATTTAATAGTAGCTTTCCCCAACCATCTGGTAATGAATCATCAAAAACCCCAAAAATGCCTTGAAAAGGTTCTGGTTTTGCAAATTGAATGCTGTTGTTGAATTGTAATTTTATTGGAGATAAATTTAGTCCGCGTTCCAAAAATTTATCATTGTATTTAAAATAGACCTTTCTATTGTCCAAAATTAGTTTTCCAACTTCAATTTCATCATCAGAAAATTTTATTGAAACATTAATCTTGTTTCTTAAATGACCAGATATATTTGTTTTTAATGTACCCATAGACATTTTTAAGATTCAAAAAGACGTCTTAATTTTAGATGGTCTTTTGAAGGCAGAAGAATATCTTCAAATTCATGAAGCCTGTTTAAAGATTCAGAAATTTTAAGTAGAGACTCAAGAGATATTTTACCCGTTGTTTCAAACCGCTTAATACTTCCATAAGATACATCTGATTTTTCTGATAATAACTGTTGAGTCCACCCCCTTTCTTTCCTTAAAGCAACGATGTTTTGAGCTATTATCTTGAGAATATCTGAAGGTACTTTATTAACGCTATACTTTCCCATAATAGATAATATATTATACAAATATAAAGTTTTTATATAAAATAGATCATATATTATCTATTTGAATGTGACCTGGCTTAATAAAAACTTGACATCTGTAAAAGATCAAATTCTGAAAAGTGTTTTAAATGTGATTGTATTATAATCTGATATAAATTATTTTTAATTTAAAAAAACCGGCTCAATCTCATAAACCTTAGTCCTTAAAACCCATTGTCCATCAATCTTTTCGCTAAAAGACAGGTTAATTCTATTAGGTCCGGTTTTTTTAAAAATATCAATAAAGTCCAGATCTTTATGTACGCTGGTGTTAATG
>CAJXVZ010000081.1 GCA_913062845.1 uncultured Psychroflexus sp. | reverse complement strand
AAAAAAAATCAAAATATTTTATAAAATCAATCTTTTGGCTGTTAAAATGAATATTGCCGTCCATAACAAGGTTCTCGACCAATTATATTCTACAAGTTTTGAAATGTAAGTATCATTTTTTTCAGACGAACGTTCATCTATTTTTTGATGTAATGGTACAAAAATTACAAAAGTTAAAATCCAGGTAAGCAAGACAAGAGTAAGATCAATTATTGAAAAAAATGACCATTCCAGTCTAAAACAAAGCAAAATGGTCAAAATGAGTTGAGATAACATCAGAGGCAAAACCACAAAGGTTATTCTTCTGGTATAAATTGGATGCCATTTTGAAAGTTGAAGGTCAGAACAATATTTGAAACTCGGATAGATAATCAATTGTACGAGCCAAATCAAGACCAGCAAACCTGAATCTGATATCAATTTAAAATAGGATAAATAATATTCTGCCATCGTTAATCTGCTAATCGCCACTTATAATCTTTGTGTACTTTCCACAAAATATACCCAAAAGGAATCCACCAGATAAAATCGTTGGTAATTAAGGTATAAAAAAATCCAAATTCGATTTCACCTAAGGCATAATTGATAAAAAAACCCGCAGGACCAAATATCTTACCCAAAAAGCCAACTGCAACAATAGGCCAATGCCTCAAAGGAGCGTAAGATGCCCACCAATATCCTAATCCAAAAACTCCAATCACCATGCCCATGCCTTGCCAAATGGTGGTATGCAGGGGCGGTTGCATGCCAACAAGTTCAAAAAACTGATCTGGAAAAAGGCCAACCCATAAACCCCAAAGTATATTATAAACAGCCGCTATTCTGAGTATTACTTTCATTTTTCTTTTTTTCAAAAGTAATTTTTAAGGACTTTAAATATTAAAAATCAATTTGTAATTTTTTCATAAATGCGTTTATAGCTGATAGATATAATATGTTTTGAAACTAAGATGACCATCTCTAATAGTTGATAATTTTATTTACTTTTACAAATGAATCATATTTGAATTAAAACATGAAACTTAATTTTCAAAAAAAATTACCATTACTGATTTTTCTAATTACCTTAACTGCTCCTGTTTCAAAACTGTTTTCACAGGCAAAAATAAAAGGAAATAAAGATGTGAAAACGGAGCAAACAACAATAGAAGCTTTCAATAAACTATCTATTGGCAATGAACTGGAAGTTGTATTAATAAAAGCCCCGACGCCATCGGTAACGATTGAAGCAGATAGCAATCTGCACCCCGTAATTAATTTTCAGGTAAGTGACAGCACGCTAAATTTTCAAGTGAATAAAATTATGAAAGGTGCAAAAGAATTTAAGGCCATCATAAGATATACCGATCACTTGAATACTATCATTTTGAACGGCAGTGTTGATGTTGAAGCTGAAAGTAATCTACAATTAAAAAAGTTGGATCTCATTTTAAATGATGATGCCAGAATTGATGCCAGCATAGTTTCGGAGCAATTCAGACTGGAAAACAACAATGACACATCACTAAAGCTAAAAACAAATTGCATTTTAAATATAGAAAGTAAAATTGCTAAACTTGAATTAAAAAGTAATAGCAATAACAGTATTGAAATCAATGCTGAAGAGCTGGAAATAATGACTTCAGACAAAGCAGAACTGGACATAGAAGGTTTTACCTATAGATTGAATGCAAGGTCGAGAGACGCATCAGAAATCGAAGGAGAAAAACTACTAACCAACATTTCAAACGTTGTACTTTCAGAAAAAGCAGATGCTTACATACAGGCTTCAGATTCAATAAAAATAAATGCAACCGGAGATACTAAATTATATTTATATGGTGAACCAAAAATTACCGTAAAGAAATTTTCCGGGACGCCTTCAATATTAAAAAAGCAGCTTTAATTGTCTTTATGTGTTGATAGCCTACAATTACAGGTTTTCTTTAAAAAAGATTTGAAATGAATGACAAGAGCATGACAATTATCAGGTCCTAAGATATTCTTAAAACCTATTTTTGTAACTTATTGTAATACTCTGAAATGACAGATCTAGATATTGCCAAAAGTCAGGAACCCTTACCCATTTTTAAAATTGCCGAAAAGTTTGGTGTGAATGAGAATGACATCGAAATGTACGGTAAAAATAAAGCGAAATTACCCTTATCGCTCATCGACAGAAAAAAAGCCGAAAACAGTAATCTCATTTTGGTTTCAGCAATTTCTCCTACGCCTGCAGGTGAAGGAAAAACAACTATGTCTATAGGACTGTCTGAAGCGCTAAACAAACTAGACAAAAAAACAACCGTAGTGCTGAGAGAGCCTTCACTGGGTCCGGTCTTTGGTATAAAAGGCGGAGCAACTGGTGGCGGATACGCTCAGGTGATACCGCTCGAAGATATCAATTTACATTTTACAGGAGATTTTTCTGCCATTGAAAAAGCACATAATCTACTTTCGGCAGTTATAGATAATAACATACAGAGCAAAACCAATTCACTAGGCCTGGACCACAGAACAATTACCTGGAAGCGTGTTATTGATATGAATGACCGGGCCTTAAGAAGGATAATCGTAGGACTAGGAGGCACATCCTCCGGTATTCCTAGAGAGACCGGCTTTGATATTACTGCAGCATCAGAAATCATGGCCATTCTCTGTATTTCTAAAGACTTGAGTGATTTAAAACGACGTTTAGGGAATATTTTTATAGGTTACACCTTCAAGAAAAAACCTGTATTCGCCAGAGATTTAAAAGTTGAAGGAGCTATGGCAACTTTGTTACGCCATGCCATAAAACCAAATCTGGTGCAAACACTCGACGGAAACCCCGCGATTATCCATGGTGGCCCTTTTGCTAATATCGCTCAGGGGACAAATTCAGTAATTGGTACCCTTATGGGCATGAGCCATTCTGAATATACTGTTACAGAAGCAGGCTTCGGATTTGATCTTGGTGCCGAGAAGTTCTTTAACATCAAGTGTCAGAGTGCAAACATTTCTCCAAAAGTTGTAGTACTCACCACAACCATAAGAGCTTTAAAGTATCATGGCGGTTTAAGCATTAACAACTTAGAACATCCCGATTTAGCAGCTCTGAGAAAAGGACTCCCCAACCTAGAAAAGCATATAGAAAATATTCAGGGCTTTGGCCTCGAGCCTATAATCGCACTGAATAAGTTCACCACAGATACTAAAGAGGAGATTGAATTAATAAGAGATCTGGCTAAGGTAAAAGATATCAGATTCTCGGTTGCCGATGTTTGGGCAAAAGGCGGAAAAGGCGCCATAGAATTAGCACAACATGTCATTGAAGCCGTAAAACGTTGTCAGACAAAATTTACGCCAACTTATGATTGGCAAATGCCTGTAGAAGAAAAAATTGAGCAGATAGCAAAGCAAATTTACGGCGCTAAAAAGGTTGATTATAATTCTACAGCCAAGCTTCAGTTAAAGCAGATAAATGATCTAGGCCTGAACGACCTACCCGTGTGTATTGCCAAAACTCAAAAATCCTTGTCTGACAATCCAAAGTTATTAGGCAGACCTAAAGATTTTAGCATAACTGTCAGAGAGATTGAGATTGCATCGGGTGCAGGGTTTCTTATCCCTATTACCGGGGATATTATGAGAATGCCCGGCTTGCCCGCTCACCCGGCCTCAGAGGGCATTGACATTTCTGACGAAGGTGAAATATTTGGTCTGTTCTAAGACAATTAAACCAGTAAAAAACTACATTTAACACCAAAAAAAACCAACTATGGAAAGTAAATACAGTAAGTGGTATCACCCTTACAAACCAGTGAAAAAGTACTCAAAAAAAGCAGCCTACTTCAGTATGGAGTTTGGAATAGACCAGGCTCTTAATATTTATTCAGGCGGACTTGGATTTCTGGCTGGCTCACACATGCGTTCTGCTTTTGAGCTTAAACAGAATATGATAGGCATTGGTATGCTCTGGAAATACGGCTACTACGATCAGAAAAGAAACGACGATCAAACTTTAAAGGTTGAGTTCAATGAAAAACATTTTGATTTTCTTGAAGATACAGGTATCGAGGTAGAAGTTCAACTACACCAAAACCCTCATGTAAAAGTTAGGGCTTATGTTTTAAAACCTGAGATCTTCGGTACTGTCCCCATTTATCTATTAAGTACAGACGTAGACGGAAATGACCATCTTTCAAGAACCATAACAAACCACCTTTATGACGCCAATGAGGTGACCAGAGTCTCTCAGAGTATTGTATTGGGGATAGGTGGTGCCAAAGTAGTAGAAAAACTTGGTGGTGCAGATATTTATCATCTGAATGAAGGTCATGGGCTACCAGCTTTTTATTATTTAAAAGACCAGGGAGTTACTAAAGAGCAAATGGTATTCACGACCCATACACCTGAAAAAGCCGGAAACGAAGAACGAGATGCGATGCACCTGAACAGGTGTGGTTTCTTTGGCAGAACATTACCACATCACGAACTGGAACAGGGAGCTGTAAATGATTTTAACATCAATTACACGGTTTCAGCTTTGAGAATGGCCAAAAGAACCAATGCTGTATCAAAACTCCACGCTGAAGTTTCAAAGAGAATGTGGGGAGAATATGAAGGAATTTCAGAAATAATTCCAATCACCAATTCACAAAATCAAAAATACTGGCAGGATAATAGCATAAGAAAAGCCTGGGAAAAGAAAAATTCAGCAAATTATAAAAGACGTAAAAAAGCTTTAAAGAAAAGGCTATTTGAAGAAGTCTTTGAACAAACCGGAAAACAGTTTGACCCCAATGTTTTGACCATGGTCTGGGCGAGACGTTTTGCAGGATACAAGCGTGCAGATCTGCTTCTTCACGATTATGAACGATTTCAAAGACTGGTGAACAGCGCCGATTATCCTGTACAGATTATTTGGGCAGGCAAACCCTACCCTTATGATTATTATGCTATTGATGTTTTCAATAACCTGATAGATGAATCCAAAAAGCACAAAAATCTGGCTGTCCTCACAGGTTACGAGCTTGAGCTTTCAAGAGCTTTAAAATGCGGTTCTGATGTCTGGCTGAATACTCCGAGAATTACCAGAGAGGCTTCGGGAACAAGTGGTATGACAGCGGCTATGAATGGTTGTGTAAATGTAACAATCAACGATGGTTGGATACCGGAGTTTGAAGATAATAACAACAACAGCTTCGTGCTACCTGCCCTGGACCATAAATTACCGGTTTGGGATCAGGATAAAATGGACGCCGAAAACTTATACAAAGTGCTGGAAGAAAAAGTCTTACCGACCTATTACGATGAACCAAAAAACTGGCAAAACATTGTTTTTAGGGCGATGGACGACGTCATTCCTGAATTTACAAGTGCAAGAATGGCCGACGAATATTATAAAAAACTGTACAAGTAATAAATTGTGTTTGGTTAGTAAAGAGTCTGCTTTAAAAATTAAAGTGGACTCTTTTTTTTAACAAAGTATTATTCAACAAGTTACTCTTTATTGATAGTTTCATTCAACTTTCTTCGTTTTAATTCATTCTGAATCGCCTGTTGTTGTTTTGGCTTTTTTAAAAAAAGATAGATCAAAAAAAGAGGAATAAGCATGGTAAATCCCCAGGCATTGGCTGCAGCACCATAAATTAGAATTCCTACTAAAAAACCAATAAAAAAAGCATCAAATATCGGCCTTGGCTTTGATTTTGCAGCCAATTCCAGTAATTGTTCATCCGAGAGTTTTTGCAATTTTTCAGCATTCATTTTAAGTAAATTTTCGTTTTTTTTCAATTTTCGAAAAACAAATCTATATTGACTTTTACATCAGGTAAATTTAAAAATTTAATGTAATTTATCCTAAGTGAAAATTTCAGCAACTAGTCATAAACTAAGGTCTATAGTTTATTTAATAAAAAGGCATCAGTATCTGAATTTGAAGTTTTTTTTATGAGAGTTGAGGCTTTTACTGATTGCTTCTGAATGTAATGTTGGACCTGTTTGATTATTAGAATTTTACTATTTGGCTCAAAACCTGAAAATCTCAAAACTCGGGTATTAAAAAACTCCAAAAAAGATTATAAATCATTTATAAACAGGCTTTGCATGGATAAGTATGATTAATTTTAAAAACTATAAAAAGTGTAATCAAACATTACTTCTTTAATGATGAATATGAAAAAAGTTATCATAGCTTCCAAAAACCCGGTAAAAATAGAGGCAGTCAAAAATGGTTTTAGAAAAATGTTTCCAAATCTGAATTTTGAATTTGTTGGAAAATCTCTAAATTCAGGGGTGGCAGATCAACCTATGAGTGATGCTGAAACCTATCTTGGTGCTAATAACAGAGTAAAATCTGCTGAACAAAATTATCCCGATGGAGATTTCTATGTAGGGATTGAAGGTGGCCTTGAACGTAAGAAAAATGAAATGCAGGCTTTCGCATGGGTAGTCATCAAATCAAACGATAAAATTGGAAAATCCAAAACCGCAAGTTTTTATCTACCAAATAAAATTATAAAATTGATCAGTCAGGGCAAAGAACTAGGTGAAGCTGATGATATAGTATTCGGGCTTGAAAACTCAAAACAACAAAATGGTGCCGTTGGTATTTTAACCAATAATGTCATGACCAGAGGATCGTATTATACCGAAGCTGTTATTCTGGCTTTGATTCCCTTTTTAAATGAAGACCTGTACTGATTTTAGAGAGTTAATTGAGTCTATTTTTAATATGACGTTGGTTTTACCCATCAATAATTTTGAAAAGTGACTTAACCTAGCATATATTTTCAAAAGGAAGGTAAGGTTAAAAGTTTAGTTAAAGCATTACCTCTTCGACAATCTTAAGTCTTAAATTACCACATCAAATAATTCACATTCATATGAAAAATTTTATACCTGTTCTGTTTCTATTTCTGATTACATTCCAAAACAGTATAAGTCAGGTTAAGACCAACCTTGAATTGCTGGACATTTTCAATATGGAATATGTCTCCGATCCTCAGATTTCACCAGATGGAAAGCAAATTATATACGTCAGGAATTTCAAAGATATCATGACAGACAGGAATTTGTCCAATTTATGGATTATCAACTCAGATGGCTCAGGAAATCATGCCTTAACCACGGGAAACCAAAACGACAATTCACCGGTTTGGTCTCACGATGGGACAAAGATTGTCTACAAGTCCAATAAAGATGATGACAAGACAAAACTATACTTGATGGATGTAGATACCGGTAAGTCTTATGCTTTGACTAATACAAAATATGCTCCAGGAAGTGTAGTTTGGTCACATGATGATAAAATGCTGGCCTTCAGTATGTTTGTACCGGAATCAAAATCCAGTCCTGTTAAATTACCCGGTAAACCTGAGGGCGCAAACTGGAACGCTCCTCCAATTTACATTGATAATATGGTTTACAGGAGAGATGGCAGTGGTTATGTAAATCCAGGTCATTCTCAATTATTTACGTTACCTATACAGGGTGGAACGCCTAGACAACTCAGCTTTGATCATTTCAACCATGGAGCGCCTGAGTGGTCAGCAGATGATACAAAATTGTTGTTCAGTGCTAATTTTCATGAGGAAAAAGATCAGGAACCTCAGGATAGCGAGATTTATCAACTTGACCTGAACACCGGCGATATTTCTGCATTAACTGACCGCTACGGGCCTGATCGATCTCCCAGAATTTCTCCTGACGGAAAGCATATTGCCTATACCGGTTATGATGATAGATATTTAGGTTATCAATTGTCTCAGCTCTATGTCATGGATGCTAACGGTAATAATTCCAAATGTATTTCTACTGACTTTGACAGAAGTATTTCTAATATTCACTGGGATTCTAAAGGCAAAGGACTGTTTTTCCAGTTCAATGAAGAAGGCAAAACCAAATTGGCACATATCAATTTAGAGGGTGATATTAAAGTCCTCACCGATAATCTCGGAGGCTTATCTTTAGGAAGACCTTATAATGCAGCTGATTTTTCAGTCTCAGATAAAGATAGTTTTGCTTTTACCCTGGGCACTACTGAACATCCGGCAGATTTGGGTGTTGGCGATTCAAAAAGTACAAAAAGATTAACTCATGTGAATGATGATTTGCTTGAATACAAATCCATTGCTAAGGTCGAAGAGATCTGGTGGGAATCCTCTTATGATGGTCAAAAAATTCAGGGTTGGATGGTGACACCTCCTGATTTTGACCCCAACAAAAAATATCCTTTAATTCTGGAAATTCACGGCGGACCTTTTGCCAGTTATGGCTCTGTGTATTCTGCAGAAATTCAGGCTTTTGCTGCTGCCGGTTACGTGGTTTTGTATTCAAACCCCCGTGGAAGTACCGGGTATGGTGAAGATTTTGGCAATTTGATTCATCATAATTATCCCAATAATGACTATGATGATCTCATGTCGGGTGTGGATGCGGTGATTGAAAAAGGATTTATAGATACAGACAATCTATTTGTTACCGGTGGTAGTGGCGGCGGTGTTCTAACCGCCTGGATTGTAGGCAAAACCGATCGTTTCAAAGCAGCTGTTGTGGCAAAACCTGTCATCAATTGGTACAGTTTTGTCTTGTATGCCGATAATCCACAGTTTTTCTCAAAATACTGGTTTGGCAAAAAGCCCTGGGAAGATCCTGAAAGTTACCTCAAACGCTCTCCCCTATCTTATGTAGGTAATGTTACAACGCCGACTATGCTCTTAACCGGTGAAGAAGATTTCAGAACGCCAATACCTGAGTCTGAACAATTTTACGCGGCTTTAAAACTGGAAGGTGTTGAGACAGCCATGGTGAGAATTCCGGGGGCATCTCATGGTATTGCAAACAGACCGAGTAATTTGATCGGTAAAATCAGTAGTATTTTATATTGGTTTGATAAGTATAAAGATTAGATATAAACCTAAGAACTGTATAGAATCAATTTTCGCTTATTACAACAGAAAATATACTCCTAAATTTTTGGAAAGTTTAATTTCTAAGTTAGTGACAATTTTGAAAAGGTCTGCATCAGGTTAATTTTATTTATCATTTCTAAAACACAAAATTATAAAATCTAAAACTACTTTTACGATAAAATAATTTTTATACCTAACTTTACTTTAACAAAAGTCTAATGCTTAAAATTGAAAGTTTAGGATCTCTTTTTCAAGTAATTAATATAATCAATGTCTAAAATCAGAAATCATTTTGGCCAGAGAGGAAGTAATGTTTTTAGGATAGAAGCTCTAAGTGATGGTGTTTTCGCAATATCTGTCACATTGTTGATCATGAGCCTTGAAGTACCAAAAACCTATCAGGAACTTAAAAATATCATGTGGCAGTTCCTTCCATTTTCTATCACTGTTTCAGTTATTTTCTTAATTTGGTGGCAGCAGAATAATTTTTTCAGGAGTTATGGCTTAGCCGATTCAAAAATAAAGTTGCTCAATCTTTTATTACTTGTTGTGGTATTGTTTTATGTATTCCCCTTAAAATTTCTTTTTAGTATTCTTTTTTATGCCATCACAGGTTTAGGCAATCAAAATTTGCATGAAGGAGAAACCGTGTATTCTATTTCACAGCAGGATTTTCCCGGATTAATTGTTTTTTTTAGTGTCGGTTATTTTTTAGTCTGGCTGATTTTTTTCATGCTATATGGACACATCGGTCGTAAAAATAAACATTTAAAGCTGTCTAACCTGGAAAAAATTATACTTCAATCGGATAAAAGAGATGCCCTTTTTCAAATGTCGGTTGGTCTGTTGGCAAGTTTTGCAGCAAGTTTGAATTGGATCATGATCTGTCAGATTATTTTCTTAACTATCCCTATGTGGTTAATCATTAATTGGCTATTCACAAGAAAATTGAAGTCTAAACTTAAGATGTAATATGAAGATCAGATTTTTACTTTTTTCATTAGTCATTTTAATCTTAATTATTGCCCCAAGACTTGGCACTCTAACTGCCGATTATCTGCTTCCTTATTTTGATGAAATAGATCCTGATCGGATTTTTATGTGGGGAATTATTCATCATATTGTTCAGGCTCTCGTACCAGTTATATTTGTTTTTATCTGGAAGAGAAAATTGTTTGAGACATGGGGATTTTCAACTGGTGATATTAAAACCGGACTTCGTTGGGTTCTTTGGTTCACCTTAGTTTGGGTTGCTATTTATACCGGACTAACCGCTTATAACATTTATTTTGATATAAACCCTTACGTTTACTATGACGTTACGAATTTTCGAAACCTACTTGGAGAACTTACCTTTAGAGGCCTTATCGTCGGACCTTCTGAAGAAATACTTTTTAGGGCGTTTCCAATCAGCATACTTCTATTAGCCGGTTTTAGTAAAGATTATAAAATATTTAATCAGGATATCAGTCAGGCAGGGATAATATCGGCGATACTTTTTGCACTCGCACACATTGGTCTAAATATAATAGCCTTTGAAGTTTATCACTTTAATATTGTGCAGTTGATAACATCTCTTGGTTTTGGTTTGCTTTATGCAATTGTATATCAAAAAACCAAAAGTATCTACTACCCTATGATTATTCATGCTATATCTGATGTTTTGCCGGTTTTAAGTTTATTTATTATAAAAACAATATATTAGTATTATTTAAATTCAGTATGAAAAATCTCAAAATATATCTATCACTGTGTTTGATTAGCATCAATGTTAATTATTGGGCGTTTGGCCAGTCTTTAACAAAAAAGGAAATGCAAAAACTGCAACATTTTGTTGGCGACTGGGTTGGCACTTCTATGGCTTTTGAACAAGGAGATACCATCAGGAAAATTCCGGCTTATGAAAAGATCAGTTATAAAGTAGACGGCCACGTATTGACCATTGATTTATATTCTGAAAGCCTCAAACTTCATACGGTTGTTTATTATGACCCAAAAGATAAGGTCTATTATTACAATCCTTATTATGATTCAGGAACAGCAAAATATACCGCAAAATTAAAAGACGGCAGGCTTATCGTATCGCCCAGTGAATCTAAACGCTTTATTTTTGAAATCACTGAGGATGGAAAATTCAGAGAATATGGTGAAACTTTTGAAAATGGTGAATGGATTTTATATTTTGAGGATGTTTTTAAGAGGCAATAAATTTATCGACTAAAAATATTAAAACATCTTAATACTTGAATTATTAAAAATAGATATCAGACCATGGTAAATAACAAACTCTTAATCAACGAACGCCAGGCAGACCTGGGACAATTTATGGTAGGTCGGCTACTCCCCTTTCGCGGCAAGCGTCAGGTTGGACCCTTTACATTTATTGACCATATGGGTCCTGCAACCATCGAAAAAGACAGGTATTTTGATGTGGACCAACATCCGCATATTGGTTTGAGCACACTCACCTATTTGTTTAAAGGTGAGATTGAACACCGGGACAGTCTCGGTAGTGTAAAGATCATTACACCCGGTGATGTGGGTTTTATGACAGCAGGACACGGCGTGACCCATACCGAGAGAACACCAAAAGCCAAAAGAACAGGAGAAGCGTTTGAAATGCACGGTTATCAGATTTGGATAGCCTTGCCGAAAGATCAAGAAGACATTGAACCTCATTTTCAGTTTTTTGATAAGTCTGAAATTCTATCCTGGTCACAAGATAACCTGAAGATAAAACTTGTTGCCGGTCATGCCTTTGGAAAATCTGCACCGCTGCAAGGCTATTCTCCGTTGTTTATGGTAGATATTTTGGCTAAAGAAGAAACTACGCTCGATCTCTCCAACCAATTGAAAGGAGAAGTGGCCTTTGTGATTGTGGAAGGTGAAATCACTGAAAAAGACCATAAAGTCAAAGCCGGACAAATGCTGATCAGTAAAACCGATGAACAGTGCAAAATTTGCCTGGCAAAAGGCACCAGGTTATTACTATTTGGTGGTGAACCACTTGGTCAGGAACATTTTTTACTCTGGAATTTTGTCTCCAGCGACAAAGCCAAACTGAAAGAAGCCAGTGAACGCTGGCAACAAAAAGCTTTTCCAAAAGTACCGGAAGATGAAACCTATATTCCTATACCGGAGGTGTTTTTGAGGAAGTAATATTTTTATAAATCAAGACCTCAAAGGTCTCAAAGACCTTTGAGGTCTAAAGCGAATAAAATTCTATTAAATATATTGTTTATTCTAGCTCTGCTCAATTCAAATCTGAAAGGATTTGAAAACATTTCAGATGTTAGCAAGGATTTTTTACACTATTAAATATTTCATTTCTTTTAAATACTACATTTAAATATTTTATATACTTCTGTTCAAGTTAACGAGAGTCTATCTTGTAGAGATTAAATAATCCTAACATTTCTTAACTACAAGGTTTTCGCAATCATTTTCAATAAGTTAGACAAAAACAAAGCCTGATTTATATGACAAATGTCATATGAAATGCCTTTAGCATTAACGTATTTTTGTATCAGCTTTTTAAGCTATATAACTTAAATTTTCGATCATGGAAGTCAAAGCATTTAAAAACAAAGAATATACAAAATCAGTAAATGTCAGAGGTTTTGTATTTAACAACATCACCCCTTATCATGGTAACAGTGATTTTCTTGTTGGTCCTACACAAAATACCACCGACCTTTGGAAAATATGTACTGAAGCTATGGCAGAAGAACGCGCCAATAATGGTGTACGCTCAGTAGATACCGATACCATTTCAACCATAGACGCTTTCGGACCGGGTTATATTGACAAAAACAAAGAAGTTATAGTGGGTCTGCAAACTGACGAATTATTAAAACGTGCCATGAAACCTTTTGGTGGTTTTAAAGTCGTTCAAAAAGCCCTGGAAGAGCACGGCAAAGCACCTAATGAAAAACTGACTGAACTTTTTGAAAACTATGTCAAAACCCACAACGATGGTGTTTTTGACGCCTATAATGCAGAAATCCGCAAATACCGGTCACTTGGTATTTTAACCGGTCTGCCTGACAACTATGCCAGAGGCCGAATCATTGGCGACTACAGACGTATTGCACTCTATGGTATCGATTTCCTTATCGAACAAAAGAAAAAAGATCTGAAAGGCATCCGTGGACCGATGACGGATGAAGTGATTCGTCTTCGTGAAGAAGTCTCAGAGCAGATCAAGGCTTTAAATGCCATGATTAACCTTGGTAACAAGTACAATCTGGATTTAAGAAGACCTGCTGAAAATGCTCAGGAAGCTGTGCAGTGGACCTATATGGCTTACCTTGCTGCTGTAAAAGAGCAGGATGGTGCTGCGATGTCCCTGGGTAATGTTTCAACTTTTCTTGACATCTATATAGAAAAAGATTTAAACGAAGGTCTGATCACAGAAACTGAAGCTCAGGAATATATCGACCAATTCGTCATGAAACTGCGAATGGTACGTCATTTAAGAATGAGTGCTTACGATGAAATCTTTGCCGGCGACCCCACCTGGG
>CAJXVZ010000080.1 GCA_913062845.1 uncultured Psychroflexus sp. | reverse complement strand
CTATGATTCGAAAAATAACGCTCTGCAGTAACTGTTCCACTACCGGTTAAGGTCCCTGAAAACTCATCAAATTGAGCTGAACCACTAGCGTTACTTTTGAAGGTGATTTGACCGTTGTTAGTGATGTTTTCGTTTACTTTTAGGCTATGTGTGGGTTGAACTACAACTTCACCATTTTCGTTCTCTACATTTATAGCATTGACTTCAAAAGCTGAAACTATTTCCAAAGCATTGTTATTGGACGTCGTTTTTGACGGAATACGAATATTGGAAGTACCTGTTGGTGCGTTAGTTTCCGACCAATTTGCAGCCAAGGTATTGGTGGATGAATTTGTACCCAACCAAATAAAATCCGATACAAATTCTTGCCAACGTAAAAATGGATATCCGTCATTGTCATTGGAGTTAATTCCCCAAACTAATGCATCTGCACTAAATTGCCATCCATTGCTTAAATATGTTGTAACCCTTTTTAGAGTATGCGATGTTTTGGCAATTGCTGCACCTAGAACATCTGTTAATTGATTACTTAAGTCTGAATTAAAAAAATTACCTTCGTAAATTGGCGTTCCATAACTACTACCAACAAATCCCTTAGTTGTTGGATTAGCACTATCATCATAATAAACGCTTGAAGTCGAGTAACAATAGCTTATTTCTCCACCTTGCAAATTATTATTAATATCTCCATTTGACCCCATAAAACCGCCAACAGTTTCACTACCACCAACATCTCTAATTACTTCAGCACTAGTATAACAATTTGAAATTTGACCTTGTATATTAAGGCCGACTAAGCCTCCTGTATGATGCTTACCGTTTACAGTTGCTGTTGAAAACGAAGATTCGATCGAACCAGATAACTGAGACTGAAAAGCCATACCTGTTGTAAAACTAAAGCACAACAACAGGCTAAATATTATTTTTGGACTTAAAAATTTTAAAGTAAAAATATAATCACTATACCACATGCCTTAAATAATTATTTACCAACTTCAATAAGCTGCCTATTAATTTTAGCTAATCGATCTTTATAGCATAAACCTAAATCTTCTAAACTATTATTGAGCATAAGTCTTTGTCTTAGCTCTACAAATCGGGTATAATTTTTAAAAGCATCATTATCATTTTCTAGTAAAGCCATATCTGTAATTTCTGAAGGTTCTATGCAAAAGCTTCCTGTCGGAGATTTACCTTGAGCAGCGCATGAAAAACCAGGAAAATCAAAACCATCACAACAAGCACAAGCTGAGCCTTGGTTACATTCACAGAGAATGCCACCATCGTCTGAGACACAATCACCATTAGCGCAAGGACTATTCCCGTTATTGGCATTGGCATACACTACACATCCGTCAAGAAATTCACATCGGTTTCCAGTATACAATTCAGGACACTCACATTTAAATGTTAAATTGTCTTGGTCATTAGTACATGTTCCTCCATTTTGGCAAGGTCCGTCTTCACAAAAGTTAAACCAAAAAGCAAACAGTGTAGTATCTTCTTCTAAATTCCAGGTTTGAGTACTATTCATATTAGCATCGTAATATTGGTCGCCTCCTCCATTTTCTTGTGTGTAATAGCCAAGAAAAACACCAAGCTGCTCGTCAGGTGTAGGTGCTTCAGCATCTGGCATAGGATCTCCGTAAGCAACTGTAACAAATTCGGTACCACCAGCACCTGGTGAAGGATTTAAGGTAATTGTATAAATTGGTTTTATAAAATTTGCTTTAATTGTTTTATCACTATCAATTTCAAAATTGTAAGGATTTGTATTACTTTCGATGTCTTCAGTCCATTCTTCAAAAACCCAACCTGTATCAGGAGTAGCTGTTACACTAAGGCTTGTTTGTTCCTCATAGCTTGTTTGATTTGGGCTAATGCTAACTTCACCTTGACCAGATTTTAGAATTAATACATCAAAATCTGTTATTAACTGATTAAGACCTACTAAACCACCTGTATTTTCTATACCTGTAATTACAACATTTGTAGAAGACGACTTAACAGCGCCATAGTTTTTACCAATTAATCCGCCTACTGAAGTATCTCCAGTAATAATACCATCTACAGTGCAGGAAGTTGTTAAAGCTAGGTTTCCGCTTTGAAAGCCTATTAAGCCACCTACATTTGAAGAACCAACTAAAGTAGTATTAACAGCTATTGAAGATGATTGTGTGTTTCTAGAATAACCTATTAATGATCCTGTATAGTCACCTCCCGTAACCTCTACACTTTGAAGCAGCAGGTTTTTTACGCTTGCATTATTTGCAAAGCCAAACAAGCCTATAAATGATTGATTAGGACGATTAATGTTTAAGCCTGTAATTATTTTAGCATTACCATTAAAGCTACCCTGGAACGGATTTTCGTTATCTCCAATAGGTAACCAACCTTTGCCTGTATTTGCAGTTGATGAGGCATATTCTATATACCCTGTTGTAGTTTCAGACAAGTTTTGCACTAAAATAAAGTGGGCATTAGGGAATAAACGCACCTGATCAAGTTGTAACCAATTTTCGATTTGATAAGGATTATCTTGAGTACCATCACCAAACTCAAAAGAATTAGTTTGGGCCATCAGACTAATGCTAAATAAATTAATAAACAATAAAATATTTCGTATCATTTATTTGTTTTTAAAGATTATTAAGCCATTTATTAATACCAGACAAATTATATGGCTTTAAAATTATTTGATTATTATGGTCTACAATTAAATAGGTTGGCGTGGCTTTCACATTAAATAATTTAACCACATCACTCTTCCAGCCTTTTAAATCTGTCATGCTCATAAAATCAAGGTTTTTTGTAAATTGATTAAATTCACTTTTGGTTTGTTCTACTGAAAACAACACCACCTCGACATTATTTTTATTTAATGCTTTTATATATTTATTTAGTTTAGGAATTTGACGTCTACAGTGTGAACACCAACTTCCTGCAAAAACTAAAAGTTTATAGGTTGATTTGACTTCTGCAAAACTTCTATATTTTGTTTTAGCATTAGATATATTTTTTGGAAATTTAAAATCTGGAGAAACTGCTCCTATACTTAAATCTTTAATTGATTTAAGCGATTGTAATAACTCACGATCAGCTAAGCATGCATATTCTGTTTTATTTAAAAAGTTTTTGAGAAAAATTAAATTTTCTGATCTATTTGCTTTTTGTAGAGTCTTTAATAATAATTCACTTATCTCATTAAACTTATAATTATCGTATTGAACCGAAGACAATATTTTATTAATAAGCTGGTTAATTTTTTTAACTTCAACACTTTCATCTTCAATGATGTTTGATATAAACCAAATATGATAATTAATAGATTCGTTTAAAATGCCGCTATTAAACAAGTAATCTGAAGAATAATCAATTTTCGCTAACTGTTTTAGAGCATTTTTCTGTTCATGAGGCTTATAATTTGCAATTTCAGCAAGATTTGATAAAAGTTTTTTTAAGGGTAAATAATGCTTTAAAATAATAGTAGAATCTATTTGTTGATTATACCGTGTTTCGACAAGCTGAAGTCTTTTAATTTCTTTATTATACAAATTTATTGCTTTGCTTTGCGCTTCATTATGAGGTAATTTTTTATACAAACTTCCTAAATATTCTAGAGCACCAAGACTGTTTTTAATAAAAGGATAAACTTCCATGTAGTCGGTTAATAATTTATTTTCATTTCCTTTAGTGAAATTCAATTCTAAATTATTGCTATCATTTAAATGAGCTGTAAAAACAATATCCTCACCATTTAAAACAAGAGGAGATTTATAAGCATCATTAATTAAAATGCTTCCCACAGCGTTATACGGAGAGCTATACTTAAGCTTAAATAGGCCATCATCATCTACAATTGTAGAATCTATTAAAATTTGACTAACACCATTAAACTTAAATAATTTTACATTTTTGGCATCGAAAGAATTAATTTGACCTTTAATTAATTGAGCTTTTAAAGAATTATGGTAAAGACAAACTAAAATTGACACGATTAACAAATAATATTTCATCTATGATTTATTTAAAACAAGTTGATAAGGTTGCAATTTTAAATTAAATTTGAAATTTTAATTTATAAAAATTACTTTATGTGTATCAAATAAGAATATGACACTATTTAAACAGCAATAAATATTAATTTTTATGCTTATTGATCTCATATATTTTACAAATATTGTTTTTTCACTTTTTACTGGTGCTTACTTGCTCATCAAACTTCGCCCTGTAAATAACTCAAATCATATTACATTTTTAGCTCTATATTTTATATGTAATGCGTTTTGCTTCAGTTTTTATCTTTTAATCAAATACAATATTATAATTAGCGTTCCTTATTTATATAAAATAGCAGCACCAATCACCTACTTAATTGCTCCGTTTTCATATTTACATCTAAAGACCATCATCAAAAACAAACCCTCTATTTCGCGGAGTGATATGCTTCACTTTTTGCTGTTTTTTATCTTTTTAATCTCTTACTTAAAATTTTATTTTATGCCAATTGATGAAAAAACAGCTTATGTTTTAGAGGTTACTAATAATTTTAAACTTACCTATTTAGACAATGTTGGCCTAATCCCAGAGTTTATAAATACCTTAGGAAGACTCTTACATCCTGTTATATATCTGATATTACAATGGTGCCTTTTATTAACACCTGATGCCGTAAAGCTTAAAACAAAAGACTTTAAACTTTATAACTGGCTCTATAAACTTACCCTATTTCAAAGTATTTATACCGTAAGTTTAATAGCAACTGTGATGTTAAATATTGTTTTTGAAAAATTAATCATGAATCAATTTTTTGAAATTATACCTACCATTTTAACAATTACCTTCTTTTTTACCATTAGTGGTTATTTATTATGGCATCAAGATTTGTTGAGACGTTTAAAATATGTCGACTTGTCTCCTATTTCTCAAGACTTAATCAACATTACCAAAAAAGTAAGACAAGAGAAGTATTTTATTGACCCCAAGATTAATCTCGAAAATCTTTCTATTCAATTGCAAATTAACCCTAAAAATCTCTCGCAGTTAATTAGACAAGATTACTTAAACTTTAATAAATGGATCAATAATATAAGAATTGAGTACAGTTTAAAACTCATGGAAGAAGATTACTTAAAACAACACTCTGTTGAAGCGCTATCTGAAGCTGCTGGTTTTAAATCTAAAAATACTTTTTATAGAGCATTTAAAGAAGTAACAGACACGACACCTATAAAATACATGAAAGATAATTTTAATAGCTTTTAATCTACTTAAATGTTTTATAGCATTTACAATCTAAATAGCCTTATAACAGCATAAATTATTGGTTAAACTCAGTTAAGCCATACTTTGATAACATATACAAACCTGAGTACGATTACATAGTAGAATTCAGGTTTTATATATTTCTTTACAAATTTAATTCAAAAGAAAATTGAAAAATGTATGAATTGTCTAGCCTAAATCAAGAAAAATCTCAAAAATTAAGTTGTCATATTATAGGGAATATATTAGAATCTACATCTTATAAACCCAATCTGCCGGATTTTGAGGAGAATTGTTCTTAAAAATATAAAAACCAAGTGTTGTCGAGCCATCGGTAGGATCATGACCAATAGTTCCTAAATACTGATTGCGTTTTACCTTATCCCCTTTTTTGACAAAAAGCTTATCTATATTCTTATAAACTGATAAATACTGACCGTGTCTGATCATTATGATCTTATAAGAATTAGGAACAATTTGTATCTGGCTTATCTCACCATCAAATACAACTCTGGCCTTCGCGCCCTCATCGGTGTCTATTCTTACACCATCGCTTTTGGTTTTCACCGTTTTTACCACAGCATGCTGTCTGGTACCGAAAGGGCGTGACACAAAACCTTTTTCTACCGGCCATGGTAGTTTGCCTTTGTTATCTTCAAATTTATTACCTAGAATAGAAGCTTCAGGCGTCATTTTAAAGCGGCTGCTGGATGTCCCTCCAACTTTTTTATTTTCTTCTGCAATGGCTTCCCGAATCAATTTGTTTATCAACTGATCTATTTCTGTTATTTTTTGTTGATTGCGCTCAAGTTCTCTTTTGTACTGGCCTTGCTTTTGTCTTATGGATGCCATCAATTCTCTTTCAGCTTCTCTGTCTCTTTTTAGTTTTTCGAGCGTATTTCTGTTTTGAACCAGAAGTTTCTCCTTATCCTCTCTTTGCTGAAAAAGCCTGGCGTTAAGTTGCTGTAAGACTTTTGCCTGTTCTTGTATTTCTATACCTTGTTGTTCACGATGAGCTGCAAACTGCTTCATGTACTGGAGTCTTTTGTAAGCCTGTAAAAAATTACTGGAAGAAAGCAAGAACATGATCCTGTTCTGGCTGGACTTACTTTTATAAGCGTCCACAACCATCTGGCTGTAATCTTCTTTTAGCTTCTTAAGCTCGTCCCTTAACTTATCAATAGCCTGGGCATTGGCATTAATTTCTCTGGTCAGCATATTGGCCTCCTGATTATTGATACGAACCAGAGCTTCTGCTTTAGAAATCCTCTGATTTATGTTGTCAACTTTCTGAAGAACAGATTGTTGCCTTGACTGACTCTGACTCAGGTTTTTATTTATCATCACAATCTGTTGTTCCAGAAGTTTGCGTTGTTTTTCCAGTTCACTTCTGGTCTGACCTATTGTAGCCTGACTAAAACTTATTAATAATATAAAAACCAAAACCCTCATCAGCTATTCAAATTTTATGGGTTTAAAATTGTTGGGTATTTTAAAAGGAAATCTCAAATCGTCGTTTATGTTTATATTTTTATACGTCAGATTTAGACTGACTTTATCATTTGTATCACCTGCTATTACTAAAAACTCTTCAGGAAAAGACATATTGTCTACGATTTGATATTTTGTATAATCTATCTGAATCTGCTTATCATTTTTTATTAAAATCTGTTGTTTTAATTTAAAGGTTTTAGCGTCTACGATCAGGATTTGAGAAACTTCATTTTCATAAGTGGTTGAAATTTGAAAGGCATTTTCCATACTCAACAAATCTGATGACTCCGGAAGCACTTCTCTTACAGCCTGACCTAATAACAAATTTTGAATTTGATTATAATCTAACTCCAGACCCAGGAAAGAACTTACCAGTTTAAAATCTCCATCAAAATAGGACTGGTCTATTCTTTCGTAAAACTGAATATTCCCCGGTGTGATTTTCATTTTGGCCAGTTCAATAAGGCCCGCCAACTTAGCGCTCATCCATAAAACTTCATCTTTTTTAAACCTGTAGCTTATGTTTACATTTTGTTGCTCAAAACCATCGTCATAAAGGCACTTAAGTCGTCCTCTTATAGAACTAAAATCCGGTGAAGACTTTGTATAATTTGCAAGAATGGCCTTTATAGATTCCGTTTTAAGGTCCTTGTTTTTTAAAGCCGATGAAGTCCCTTTACAGGATGACATTATTACAGCCAAAAACAGGATTAAAACGAAGTTTATCTTATGTGCTTTCAATTCAATTTTGATTTTAGTTCTTCTGCCTTTTGCTTATAATCCATGGCTTTGTTTGATTCTCCTAAGCCTTCGTAGGTTCTGGTAAAACTTTCAAAAAGCATGAGCATACTTTCGTTTTCTTCAAAAATATAAGACTGAGCTTCAGTTAAAACCGATTTTGCCTCATTATATTGTGCCTGAGCGATCAAAACATTGGCTTTTACCAGCATAAAAACTACTTGCGTCGGATAGATTTCAAGTGCATTCTCTGCGGTCTGATAGGCATCATTATAATTTTCCAATTGGTATTCCAGGATACTTATCCTTTTAAGTATTTCGTAATCCTGAGGATTTTGTTCAAGCGCTTTTTTGAAGTTAGACAGCGCCCTTGGCTTGTCTGTTTCAAAATAAAACATACCAAGGTCCAGGTTGGTGGCAGATTCTTCTGCCTTTTGGCTGGCTACATCAAGTAACTGGATAAAATCATCCTGGTACTCAGGGTTTGATTTTACAAATGCTTTGAAGTACTCAATGGCTTCAATTTTATATTTTTCCTCTAAAAATCTGTCCGTAACAACTATTTCCAGAGCTTCAAGCGCTTTTCCGGGCTGAGCATTTTTGAGACGTACATCTGTCTCCAATACATAGGCTCTTGTAAATAAAGGATGCTTTTCTTTTAATAGTTCCAAAGAAATCAAAGAATTATCGTACTGTTGGTCCTCTGCCTGAAAATAAGCTAATCTATACAGGTTTAAAGGATTGTATGGTTCCTCGGTCTCTCTTCTTTTGTAGTACTTTATTGCCGCTTCAGGATTGTCATAAGATTTGAAAATATGATATCTCATCTTATCTTTTGCAGAAGAAAAGCCAACTGCGCTATCTGACATATCCAGGAAATACAAGGCTTTTTCAAAGTTTTGAAGTTCTAAATATAACGAAGCTATAACTTCAAAATAGCCTTCATCCTTTTTGACCAGTGTCATGGCTTCATCAATAGCCGATTGAAACTGCCTTTGGTCTTTACGCACTTTAAAAACAGCTTCTGTGATGTCGTAGTCATTCGGCTTCAGATTTCTTGCTTTTTCCAGATTTAATATAGCTTTACTGTATTCCTTCAGGTCTGCATAATTCAAACCCAAATGAAAATAAACCACAGGCTCGTCTTTAATGTCGCTTTCAATAGCGCTTAAAATTTCAACAGCTTTGTCGTAATTTTCTATACCTCTTGCAGATAAGGCCTGAAAAAATCTGGGCTGAAAATTGTTCTGCAGATTTAAAGCAGGTAAAGAATCCTGTGGGACCTCATCATTTTCTATTTGAGCAAAGGTGTTTTGGACAAAAAATATTGTCAGAAAAATAAAGTAGTATTTAAAATATTGTTTCATTTATTCTAAAACAGAATAATCACCTATGCTAATACTTGTGAATTTACCATCAAATTTGGCAAAGTTTCCTACCATTGCCTGTTCCAGGCTGGCATTTGTAATTTCAGCATTCTCCTGCACAAGGCTGTTTTTGATCGTAGAATCTTTAATTATGGTACCTTTACCAAGGGAAACGTGCGGACCAACTTTGGCATTAATCAATTTAACGTCGTCGGCTATAAAACAGGGTTCAGTAATCTCAGAATTATGAATTTCAATATGGTCTGAAATAAGCTTTTCATCACCGGATTTTAAATGTTCGAGGATACGCTTGTTGGTGTTTACAGTAACTGTTTTATTTCCACAATCCATCCATTCATCAACTTTTCCCGGCTTGAAGATGTAACCTTCGGCTTTCATTTTTTCTATGCCATCATTTATTTGATATTCTCCGCCTCTAACCAGGTTTTCATCCAGCACATCCTGCAGTTTGTTTTTAAGTACAGCAATGTCCTTAAAATAATAAATACCAATTACCGCAAGATCGGATTCTGGTTTTTCGGGTTTTTCCACCAGTTCTGTGATATGACCTTTTTCATTTAAATTGACAACACCGTAGGCCTTTGGATTGTCCACCTGCTTAACCCATATCATCGCATCAGTATCTTCCGGTATACTAAAATCTGCTTTAAACAGGGTGTCCGCATATGCCACAACAGCAGCTCCGGAAAGCGAAGGCTCTGCACTCATTATGGCATGACCGGTACCTAAGGGTTTGTCCTGTATATAAATACTTGCTTTGGCATCAAGGCCTGTAGCGATGTTTTGCAGTTTTTCTTCAATCTCAGTTCCAAAATCCTTGCCAATTACAAAGGCTATTTCCTCTATCGGTTCGTCGACAACTTTAGCAATATCTTCAACCAATCGCTGCACAATGGGTTTCCCGGCTATGGGAATTAGCGGTTTTGGCACTGTTAATGTATGAGGTCTTAGTCTTGAACCACGACCTGCCATAGGCACTATAATCTTCATTGTAATTTTTTTCAAATGTAAGGATTATAGTTGAAAGTTAATTAAGGTTATGAGTTTATGGGGTTATGAGAACATCTCTTGAGCTCTCATGAATTTTGTTGACTGGTTTTATCAAATTTCTGAACTGTTCCGATCGCATTTGAGCTTAATTTTTTACGCTCACTTTTTTTCATTTAACAAACTATTATATGAAAACCAGTACCTTAAAAAAAGAATTTGGCTTAATTTGTGCTAAGAATTTATACATTTGAAAATATCTAAAATGATGACGATGAAAAATAGATTAGCATTATTGTTTTTTGCTATGGTTTTGGCAGTAAGTTCATGCAGCTTCACCACCAAAAAATTTGATACCGATAATGACAAGGATAAAGTACTTATAGAACTCATTACTTACGTGATTGAAGAAAATCACTATGATATGAGAAAAGTTGACGATGAATTCTCAAAGCAGGTATATGCCGGCTTTTTAGAAAGTCTTGATCCTATGAAGCGTCATTTCACCCAAAAAGACCTCAAGGACTTTAAAGCGTTTGAAACTAAAATAGATGATCAGATCAAAGAAAAAGATATCTCTTTTTTCAATTTGGTTTACAGCAGATATGAGGAAAGTCTTAAAATGACCGAGGAATTTTATAAACCTATTTTAGAAGATGGATTTGATTTTGATTCCAAAGAAACTGTAGACACGGACTATGAGAATCTTGACCACGCAAAAAATATCAACCGTCTTAAAGAAAGATGGCGTTTACAGCTAAAATTTTCTACATTATCGAATTATTATTCAGCACTGGAAACGCAAAATGCATTGGCTAAGGAAAGTGATACTGTTGAAGTTAAATCTCTTGAAGAATTAAAACAAGAAGCCTTAGAGCAAACCAGAGAATCTATAGAGCGTTATTTTTCAAATTCAAATGACCTCAGAAGAGAAGACTGGTTTAACCTGTATATCAATACTGTGGTTGAGCAGTTTGATCCGCATACCAACTACCTTGCACCAAGAGATAAAGACAGATTTGACGTTTCCATGTCAGGAAAACTGGAAGGTATTGGAGCCAGACTCCAAAAATTAAGAGACAACATAAAGATCGTTGAGATCATTTCAGGCGGACCGGCCTGGCGAGGTAAAGACCTTGAAGTTGGAGACCTTATTGTAAAGGTGAAACAAGAAGACGAAGACAAAGCTGTAAGCATCACCGGTATGAGAATAGATGACGCTGTAGACCTGATCAAAGGTCCAAAAGGCACTATCGTCACACTTACAGTTAAGAAAGTTGATGGTACGTTCAAAGATATTGAAATCGAAAGAGATGTAGTAGAAATCGAAGAGACTTACGCAAAATCGACAATTATTGAAAAAGATGGAGTTGATTTTGGATTCATCAACCTACCTAAGTTTTACTTCAATATGGAAAACTATAAAGAACGCAATGCTGCTTCTGACATCAAAAAGGAGATTGAAAATCTTAAAAAGTCTAATATACAGGGGTTAGTTATCGATTTGCGAAATAATGGTGGTGGTTCTTTGACTACAGTAGTTGAGATGGCCGGACTATTTATTGACAAAGGCCCTGTTGTTCAGGTAAAAACAAAAGATGGTGATGTTGAAGTTCTGGAAGACAGAAATCGCGGCACAGTTTGGGATGGCCCGCTGGTGATTTTGGTTAATGAGCTTTCTGCTTCTGCTTCTGAGATCCTTGCTGCAGCGATGCAGGATTACAAAAGAGCGGTAATTATAGGCAGTCGACAAACCTACGGAAAAGGTACCGTTCAAAACGTTGCTAACCTTAATCGATGGATGCGAAACAGCTCTTTTGGTGACATGGGTGCCTTAAAACTTACAACACAGAAGTTCTACAGAATAAATGGTAGTTCTACACAATTGAAAGGTGTTGAAAGTGATGTGGTTGTTCCTGACCGCTATTCTTTTATTGATATTGGTGAAAGAGACTATGATAACCCTCTGCCTTACGACAAGATCAGAAAAGCAGACTACGATGTTTGGGATGGCTATGATGACTATCTTGATGAAATCGTAAAGGCCAGTCAAAAACGAATGGATACAAATTCCCAGATTAGTCTGATTGAAGAACAGGCTAAATGGATAAAAATGCAAAGAGACAAAAATGAATTCCCTTTAAATTTTGAAGAATATAAATCATTGATGCAACAAACTGATAAAGAAGCTGAGAAGTTTGATTCTATGAGCGATTATGAAAATAATCTGGCTTTCAAATCTCTACCTGAAGAAGTCAAATTATTTGAAACTGATAAAGCCTTAAAAGACAAAAGAGAAAACTGGCATAAAAATCTTAAGAAAGATATATACGTTGAGGAAGCAGTTTATGTTCTTGAAGATTTGAAGGAACACACAAAAAACTTTAAATTAGCTGACGCCTCATCGCAAAACTGATAAAATGAATAGTCCTAAAGGACAGTCATTATTAAGCTTAGCGCTCCAAAAATTCAAAACACGTTTTTGGGGCGTTTTTAGTTTAGGTTATATCGTGTTTTGTGCACTGATTGCTTTATTGGCTTATGTGATTTCGCCGGACAGATCTGTAAATGCCAACCAGATGAACCTGTCCATTCATTCAAAGCCACCGGGTTTTAAAACCCTGGTAATTGAAGTGCCAAACCAAACCGAAGATAAAGGCTCATGGACAGATTGGTTTACGGGAAAAGAACAGGTAAATGACATTATACCTATACAGTCATACGACGTCAGAGGAAAAAAAATTGAATTAAAGCCTTATGATTCGACTGCACCTCATACATCTGTGGCCTTAGACCTTTACGAAAATACATCAACCCTTGAGGAAGACTACATCTATACCAAAATATTTTGGTTGGGTACAGACCGTTACGGCAGGGACATGTTAAGCAGGTTGCTCATAGGAACACGTATTTCTTTATCGATTGGTTTTGTGGCCGTTTTTATATCCTTATTTATCGGTATTTTTATTGGTGCAATCGGCGGGTATTTTGGTGGTATTATAGATCAGGCTGTGATGTGGCTCATCAATGTGGCCTGGTCCATACCAACGCTTTTACTGGTCATTGCTTTAACTTTAGCACTTGGGAAAGGCTTCTGGCAGGTATTTATTGCTGTAGGTTTAACCATGTGGGTTGAAGTAGCCAGAGTGGTAAGAGGACAGGTGAAAAGTGTAAAAAAGTTACCGTATATCACCGCTGCTAATGCTTTGGGATATTCTGATTTTAGAATCATTAGTAAGCATATTTTACCAAACATCATGGCACCGGTGATTGTGATTTCAGCGGCGAATTTTGCCGCAGCTATTTTAATAGAAAGCGGTTTGAGTTTTCTGGGAATTGGTGCTCAGCCACCTATCCCAACCTGGGGCAATATGATCAAAGAGCACTATAACTATATTGTTTTGGGACAACCTCATCTTGCCTTAATTCCGGGACTCGCTATTATGAGCCTTGTGATGGCCTTTATGTTGGTCGGGAATACCTTAAGGGATGCTTTTGATGTGAAGGGGTAATGAAAGGATCAGGATTTTCACTCTTCATTCTTTCTCCGAATACGTGACCTTCTGGAACTCACCAGATAAACACCTGTAAAGACCAGGACTACAGCAAAAGCCTTTATAAAAGTCAATTGATCTGCGCCACTTA
>CAJXVZ010000079.1 GCA_913062845.1 uncultured Psychroflexus sp. | reverse complement strand
GAATGTGAATTACAATGATGTCAAAGAACCTATTTGTAATCAACTGTCACTCAGTTTGTTTTAAGTGGACAGTTATGATTAATTATATCAAGTAAACTCTTAGCAAAGGCAAACTTATAAGTTGCCGAATTTCTACCGAACAGTATTAAAGAACGCCATTGTGTTTCGAGACTTACATCATTTTCTTGAAACTCTATATCTAAATCATTATCCATTTTTAGTTTCAAAATCTTTAAAACTAATCTGGGAACCTGATTCTTTGAAGTTTAATAAATCATGGATTTCGATCTCTAAAGCTCTGGAAAAAACTGCAATATTTGAAAGAGAGATATTTCGTTCACCTCTTTCTACCATGCCAATGTAAGTCCTATGAAAACCAGTCAAAAAAGATAATTCTTCTTGACTGAGATTTTTTTGATTACGTAGTGATTTAATCTTAAGACCAAACTCTTTGATTAGTATGCTGTTTATCATGATTCAAAGCTATTTTTGTAGACTTCAATTCACAACATACAATAAGTATCAATTTGAATTTTGATTTACTTGATTATAGACTGATTAAAACATATATAAAACCCAATTCCCTTTACTTGTCTCCATAATATGTATAAAAACCCAATTTTCTTTATACGTTTTAAACATGTGTATTATTTTTCAAACTTTCTATACACGTCAAATAGAGTTCCAATCCCTAGCCCTGACCCCGATAGCTATCGGGGGTGGAAATCCTGTGAAGATGGCTTTGTGTTTAGTGCAAGCATGCAGTAACCCATTGAGGACAAACAAACATTGCATTAAATTAGAATTTTAGTAACTTTATAAAAAAATTGAAATGGCAAATAAAGAGATAAAGGAGAAAATAAATAATGCAATTGACAGTATTCCGGATGATGTTTTAGAAGATGTATTGGAGTACCTTAAATCATTGTCTAATAAACCTAAAAGCAAAATTCAGTTATCTCAAAACTTAAGTAAGATTTTGGATGAAGATAAAGACTTACTTGAAAAATTGGCTCAGTGATTTCAATTGATGATGCCCTTCGGATACAATCGGTTCTGATTGATAAATTTGGCGGTTCATATGGCTTACGTGATAAAAATTTACTGGAGTCGGCATTATTGAGACCTTATCAAACTTATAACAATAGAGATTTATATCCTAACCCATCAGAAAAAGCTGCTGCAATTATTGAGAGTATTTTAATAAACCACCCATTTATTGATGGCAATAAAAGATTCGGATATGTTGCGATGCGAATGACATTGATGGAATACGGATTAGATATTTCTGCAGATGAGGATGACAAGTACAATTTTGTGATAAATATTGCAAAAGGAGATTTCAAGTTCGACAAAATACTCGACTGGATTAATAGTAAACTGACTTAAATCAGTTATACCGAATGTTACTTTAAATGTCTCCCGCAAGTGCGGTATCCTAAAAATACCTGCCAGACGCAGGCTGGTACTTCAGTATTATACTTGTAAAGTTATGGTAACGAAATTCATAAGTTAAAATGGGTATTATTTTTCAAACTTTTCATACACGTCAAATACAGTTCCAAACCCTAGCCCTGACCCCGATAGCTATCGGGAGTGGAAATCCTGTGAAGTTGGCTTTGTAGTTTATACAGGTATTTTAAGGGCGACTCTAGAAGCCCGCAAAATGCCATGTATAAAACAAAGGCGCAAGCAGATTGCAGCGTAAAGCAGGTTCCCGGCTCCAAAAAAAATATATATAAAAAAACCCCAACAGCTTATAAAACGGTTAGGGTTGATTGGGTTGGTGGTGTAAACAAAAACTAAGCTACGGGGTCCAAAACCTGCTGAGGTTCCGGACTGCTTTCAAATTGGTTTGAGGTATTTTTTGCACCGCCTGCTTTTAAGGCTTTATCGCCTGCAAAGAACGTCTTATGGTCATCGCCCAAATCTGACCCGGCCATGCGCTGATGCTTTACACAAGCAACTTGTTTTCTGATTTCCTGTCGTTGCACATCTTTAACGTAGGTCAACATGCCATCTTCGCCGTAGTAACCTTTGGTCAGGTCGTTCATGTGTAATGCCGTGGTGTGGTAAGTCGGCAAAGTGATCAGGTGGTGGAAAATCCCGGCGTGTAAGGAGCCATCTCTTTGGAAAGACCTGATCTTTTCGTCGGCTAATTTTGCTAATGGCGTTTCATCATATTTTACATCCATGAGTTTGGCTTTATTGTAAGCTGAAACATCTTCGCCATTGGCTTCCATGTCTTCAAAGACTTGTTGTCTGAAGTTTAGTGTCCAGTTGAAAGATGGCGAATTATTATAAACCAATTTCGCCTGAGGTTCAACCGCTTTTACGCGATTCATCATATAGGCAATTTGCTTAACGTTTGGCGTCGGGGTTTCTATCCACAGTAAATCTGCGCCATTTTGTAGGCTGGTAATGCAGTCTAAAACCACCCTGTCTATGTTGGTGCCTTCGGCAAACTTATACAAGCCATTTGGCAGTCGCACGGGTCTGACGAGTTTGCCATCACGTTTTAATAAAACTTCATCGTCTGAAACGTCGTTGAGATTCACATCTTCAACTTCAACAAATGACAGGTATTGAGATGCCAGATCACCCGGGCTTTGGCTCACTGGTAATTTTTGAGTTAATCCGGCACCTTCAGAATCGGTTCGGGCGACGATTATGCCATCTTCAACGCCCAATTCCAGGAAGGCATAACGTACAGCATTCAGTTTGGCGATAAAATCTTCGTGAGGCACGGTGACCTTGCCATCCTGATGTCCGCATTGCTTGGCGTCAGAGACCTGATTTTCGATCTGAATGGCACAGGCGCCGGCCAAAATCATTTTTTTAGCCAGTAAATAGGTCGCTTCTTCGTTGCCAAAACCGGCATCGATATCGGCAATGATCGGCACCACGTGCGTCTCGAAGTTGTCAATTTGGTCTTGTACATCCTCGCCATTGTCCAGTCTTCTGAACAGGTCGTTGAGTTCAATAGCATCGGCCTGACGCAGGAAATCATAAATTTCTTCAATTAACCCGGCGACGGCGGTTTTCTCATGCATAGACTGGTCAGGTAGTGGCCCGAATTCTGAACGCAGGGCGGCAACCATCCAGCCGGAAAGATAGAGATAACGTTTAGCAGTGGTTTTGTGGTGCTTTTTTACGGCAATCATATTTTGCTGCGCCACAAACCCGTGCCAGCAACCCAAACTTTGGGTATATTGCGAAGGATCGGCATCATAAGCGGCCATGTCTTTACGCATGATGCCTGCGGTGTATCTGGCAATGTCCAGACCGGTCTTAAATCGGTTTTGAACGTACATCTGCGCCGCATGATTGGGACTGATGTCTTTCCAGGTGTTGCCAAATTTGGCTTTAAGGTCTTTTACAGTATCAAGAACTGAAGCGTAACGATTTTGATTTATAGTTTTCATGGTTTTGGGGTTTTAATGTTTGGTTTTAATTAGAATACCTCTGTCTTCAAGCAGAACCTCAAGGGTATAGCTTGTTCCATTTTTTCTCCTTTTGAGGCGCTGTGTTCAGCTTGCCGAAATAGAGGACAAAGAGGGGTGTTATTTCCGGATTAGTTTTATATTAATTTGTATGCTCTTGTAGTTAAAAATTCTTCGAAATCTTTTTGAACGATTAGAGCTTTGAAAAGATCAATAGCTTCACTGAATTTCGTTTCCTGAATTTTTGTAGGGTCTACGCTTTTAAGAAGTTTACTAAGCTCAGAATTGAACAATTCTTCAAAGAGGTCAAGGTTGAAGGTTCTGCCATCCTCTAAAGTCACTTCGTTGTGCAACCACTGCCAGACCTGTGTTCTGGAAATTTCAGCGGTAGCGGCATCTTCCATCAAATGGTAAAGTGCCACTGCGCCATTTCCTCTCAGCCAGGCTTCGATGTAGAGGATACCGACATTGATGTTTTTGCGGATGCCGGCTTCGGTGATGCTGCCTTGAGGCAATTCTACCAAATCGGCTTCGGAGACCAAAACATCTTCGCGTTTGTTGTCGATCTGATTTGCAGCGGGCATGTGCTTATCGAATTCTTTTAAAGCGACTTCTACTAATGCCGGATGAGCGACCCAAGTGCCATCATGACCGTTTTTGGCTTCACGTTCCTTGTCCACGCGGACTTTTTCAAGGGCTTTGGCATTGGCTTCAGGATCGTTTTTAATTGGGATTTGTGCGGCCATACCGCCCATAGCGTGAATGCCTCGTTTGTGACAGACCTGAATGACCAGGTTGGAATAAGCCGCCATAAAGGGTGTGGTCATGGTGACCTGATCGCGGTTGGGCACTACAAAATTCTTATGGTTTCTGAATTTCTTGATGTAGGAGAAAATATAATCCCATCGCCCGCAATTTAATCCGACGATATGGTCTTTGAGTTCGTAGATCAATTCATTCAATTGAAAGCTTGCCGTTATGGTTTCAATCAATAGCGTACATTTGAACGTGCCGACTGGTACATCCAGGTAGTTTTGAGCAAAGTTGAATACCTCATTCCACCATCGGGCTTCGAGAAAGTGTTCCAGTTTTGGAAGATAGAAATACGGTGCTGTATTGCGTTCCATTAGACAGTGCGTGTTATGGAAAACGTAGAGGCCAAAATCAAACAAACTGCCTGAGATTTCCTCACCGTCCACAAGAACATGCTTTTCGTTAAGGTGCAGTCCACGTGGTCTGACCAGGAGCACTGCAGGATTGTCATTGAGCTTGTACTCTTTTCCGGTAATGTCATTTTTGAGATAGATGGTTCTATGGTTGGCATCCATCATATTCTGCTGTCCGTTCATGACATTGTCCCAGGTTGGGGTGTTGCTGTCTTCAAAATCGGCCATAAAGACTTTAGCACCGGAATTGAGGGCGTTTATCACCATTTTTCGATCTACCGGTCCGGTGATTTCCACTCGTCTGTCCTGCAAATCCTGTGGAATATCTTTTATAGCCCAATCTGAATTTCGAATGTGTTTTGTTTTGGGGTCAAAAGAAGGGAAGTTGCCCTGGTCAAAGTAAGCTTGTTGTTGTTCTCTGGACTTGAGCAGCTCGAGTCGCTGGTCATTAAATTTTAAATGGAGCTGCTTGATAAAGTCTAAAGCATCCTCGGTTAAAATCCCGGGAAAGGTCTGTTCTACAGCCTCTGAGAAGCTGATGGTGTTCTTAATTTCTGGAGCTTGTATCATAATCATTTGTTTTTGATGGAACAATTATACAACTTTATTTGACAAAAACAAGCGAACGTTCGCTAAAAAATATAATTCGCTTGTGGAAGAAGTTCGTAAAAATATTGTATTTTTGTAATAAACCCAGTATTAATGCAGTCTATAGGATAAATGTTAAATTTTTTGAAGATTCCTCCTTTTGATGATTGGTATGGATTTTATTTTAAATTTTTTGTCGAACGAATCTTTAACAGATGAAAGAAGATTATATTAAACTCATATTTGGATTAAAGTTGAAACAAATTCGTAATGATCAGGGATTATCCCTATACGGCTTGTCAAAAAAAACTGGTCTGTCCAAGTCTTACCTCAATGAAATTGAAAACGGCAAGAAATATCCCAAACCAGATAAGATTGCGGCACTTTCAGAGCATCTGGATGTTCCTTATGATGACCTGGTGTCATTAAAATTAAATAAAAATTTAGCGCCTATCGGCGATATTTTACAATCAAGCCTGTTGAAAGATATTCCCTTAGAACTATTTGGACTTCAGGAATCCACGCTCATCAATATCATCGCCAATGCGCCTCAAAAGGTGACAGCCTTTATCAGTACCATTATTGAAATTGCTAAAAATTACGATTTCAGTCGTGAAAATTTTTATCTGGCCTCAGTAAGGTCTTTTCAGGAAGCCAACAATAACTATTTCCAGGAATATGAAGATGCAGTTTTAAAGTTTGCCAGGATGTATGAAATCGATTTGGACAAACCAATTTCACCGGATATTCTCGAAGACATTTTGATTGAAGAATTTGGGTATACCATCAATCACGATGAACTGGAAACCCACAGTGATTTGGAAGATTTAAGATCTATCTACATCCCAAAAACCAAAACGCTATTGATTACCAAAGATATTGATGACGCACAGCGTTCATTTATTTATGCCAAAGAATTAGCGTATTCGTTTTTAAAAATCACAGATCGTCTCTATACTTTTTCGTGGATAAAGTTTGACAATTTTGAACAGGTTTTGAATAATTTCTATGCTTCCTATTTCGCAGGTGCCTTGTTGATTCCTAGAGAAAAGTTAGTTGAAAAATTGAAATCAATCTTTAGTAAGAATCATTTTAATAGCCAGGATTTTCAGGATTTACTAAATCATTTTAATGCTTCCCCGGAAACCATCTATCAACGGCTGACCAACATATTACCACATGATTTTAAATTTAAAAATCTATTTTTCCTTCGGTTTTCTTATCATAAAAACAACGACGAATATCGATTGAACAAAGAATTGCATCTGGCCAAAAATCAATCACCCAGAGCCAGTGAAACCAATGAGCATTATTGTAGGCGATGGATATCCTTAAAGGTTTTAAAACGACTATCAACATCTAAGGATGAGCATTCTTTTGGTATACAAATTTCGAAATACCCTGAAACCGACCAGCAATACTTGATGTTGGCATCAGCGGTAAAAGACCCTTTTAAAAAAGACAGATACCGAAGCATTTCAATTGGTATAGCAATAGACCAAAACTTTAAGAAAAAAGTCAATTTCCTTAATGATGCCAATATACAAAGTGTTCAAGTTGGGGTGACTTGCGAACGTTGTGGAATCGCGGATTGTAAATTACGTGAGGCAACAGCAAGCGTTCTCGAAAAAAAACATAAAGATCAGAATACTGAAGACGCTGTAGAAACTTTGATCAAAAAATACAGCTAATCAAAAATAAAACGTAAATCCGACGCCAAGATTCAGACCTGATGTGTCTGTTTCATTTTCGTTTTGGGTTTGGCTTTCAAACTGATAACTCAAAAAAGGTTCAAGGGATACGCTGTTGTTGAAAAACAGCGCATATCCTGCACCGATTTCATAAGAGAAAAATTCTGTTTCTATTTCGAGGTTTTGAAGCTCATCTTCATAATCTGTATTTTGTCTGCTATAACCTATACCGGCTTCGGCAAAAATCCCGTTTTTAAAATAATATCTCACAAAAGGTCCCAGGGCATAAGTACTTGTATTTGTAATTTGATCATCAAGACCCTGAACATTTGGAAATACGGCGCCACCGTTACCAATATAATCTACTTTTTCTCTTGACAGCCTAAAACTGGCTTCTAAACCGATGGCTAAACCATCTGTGATAAAATATCCGACCCTTGGTGTTAAAGAGAAACTCAACCTACGCACATCTTCTATAATGCTATTGGATAATTTTGAACTTGAAATATTAAAGTCCATTGCCCCATTGACCAAAAAAGACCCTTTGTCGGTTGGCATGGCATCATCGTCCTGAGAAAATACAGAGAGGGAAAAGATCAAAGCTAAGGCTAAACATAAGTTTTTCATGATCACAGATTTTAAGATTGCAAATAAAGCATAATCAAAGGCATCTACAATGCATTTTTCTTAGTTGTTTTATAGGTTTTTATGTTTCAAGCATATTCAGAATATAAAAATTATCAACGTTGTTTCCGGATCAAACCCTGAAGGTTTTTTCTTTTCTCTCGTCTCAGGTCTATGTATTTTCTGAATTGCTTTTTTGAGAGCATTGCTTCTAATTTGTCATCTCTTTCCTGCTCCAGGGCTTTGAGTTTGTCCTTATAATTTTTGCTTTTGGATTCGCTTTTTAAGGCTTCAACGGCTTTCTCGTAATTGGCATTGATTTCAATAAACTGAAGCGCTTGTTCTTTTTTCAGTTTCAGTTTTTCAATGTAAAAAGAATTTTGGTTGTCTATGGAGTTCGTCGGGGTTGTTTCTTTTTCCTGAGCATGCAGAGGCTCTAAGCTAATGAAGCAAAGGATTAAGATGCATAGTACTGCTTTCATATGGGTTAAATGAGTTTTTAAGTTGTTATTTAATTGACTTAGGCAGGTAATTAAGAAAATCAGTTTGGTTTTCTATTAAGAAAAATGGATATAACTCTGTGAAAATCTGAGCTTTCTTAGTGTTTCCTCTGTGATATAACTGTAACACAGAGTAACTCAGAGAAGACACAACGCTACACAGAGAGTAATTATATAGTCAAAATAGATATTATTTAATAGTTAATAAATATTTGTCTCAGTCAATATTTAAATTTAAAAGTAAGGAATTTCAAACAGATAGGATTTTTTTAATCAAAAAAAACACCCAGAAAGATTATCCTTCTGAGTGCTTTAAACTAATTAGTAATAAAACTATTTAAAAAGCATAACGTTGAGGTCCGCCTCTACGGATTTCCTCATTCGCATATTTTTCAAACTTTTTAAAGTTTTGTCTGAAGGCATTGGTCAACTTAAAAGCTGTTTTATAGTAAGCCTCATCATCATCCCATGTCGCTCTCGGGCTCAAGACTTTATCGGGTACGCCAGGACAGGTTCTTGGCTGTGCTACACCAAATACAGAGTGGATGTGGTAATCCTCATAGGTGTAATCCCCAAATTCTCCGTTTAAAACTGCGGTAATCATCGCCCGTGTATATTTTAATTCTATTCTTTTACCAACGCCGTACTGTCCACCGGACCAACCGGTATTGATCAGCCAGACATTCACACCGGCTTCCTTCATTTTTTTACTTAGCATTTCCGCATATCTGGTTGGATGCAAGGGCATAAACGGCGCACCAAAACATGCTGAAAAACTTGGAACAGGTTCGTCTATACCGGCTTCTGTGCCGGCAACTTTAGCAGTATAGCCCGAAATAAAATGGTATGCCGCCTGAGCTGGCGTTAGCTTTGAGATAGGTGGTATCACACCAAAGGCATCGGCAGTTAAGAAGAAGATATTTTTCGGGTTTTTACCAATAGAACCCGGTTGTGTGTTATCGATATGTTCTAGCGGATAACTCACACGTGTATTTTGAGTGATAGACGTATCTGAAAAATCCACCACACCATTGTCGTCCATGATGACATTTTCCAAAATGGCGCCTCTTTTTATGGCATTGTAGATTTGTGGTTCTTTTTCTGCGCTTAGATTTATAGCCTTGGCGTAGCAACCACCTTCAAAGTTAAAGACTGTATCTTCTGCGGTCCAGCCGTGCTCATCATCACCAATCAATTTACGGTTGGGGTCTGCAGAAAGTGTTGTTTTTCCTGTCCCGGACAAACCAAAGAAAATAGCCGTATCACCATCTTCGCCAACATTGGCAGAGCAGTGCATTGGTAAGGTGTTTTTGTTGACCGGTAAAATGAAATTCAATGCTGAAAAAATACCTTTTTTGATTTCACCGGTATAACCTGTACCACCTACGATAGCCATTTTTTTGGTAAAGTTAAGAATAGCAAAGTTTTCCTGTCTGGTGCCATCCACTTCAGGATCTGCCAGAAAACCGGGCGCATTGATCACTACCCATTCGGGCTCAAAATCTTTTAACTCTTCTTTTGTAGGCTCAATGAACATATTGTAGCAAAACATATTACTCCAGGGTAATTCATTGATGTGTCTGATGCCCATTTTATAATTTTCGTCAGCACAGGCAAATACGTCTCTGGCAAAAACCTCCTTTTCTGAAAGATAAGCTGTGATTTTTTTGTAGAGCTGCTCAAACTTTTCGGGCTCAAAAGGCACGTTGATATCGCCCCACCAAATTTCATCTTTGGTGATATCGTCTTTTACAATAAATCTGTCCATTGGAGAACGTCCGGTAAATTTTCCGGTATTAATAGCTAAAGCACCTGAGCTTGCTTCTTTACCAAGACCTTTTTCTAAGGTGATATCATGCAAAGTATCCGGAGAGAGCTGGTATTTTACATCTGCATTTTTAATCCCGTAGCGGTCCAACGAAATCGTTTTAGTAGTTTTTGTATCAGAATCCATATTTTAGGTTTATTTGGATACAAAACTAAATAGATTCTTTAGCAAAAAGGCCTTTAAAATGATTTTTTTTTAGTCTTTAGACCAAAAACTGATCAAAATTAAAAGCCAGCTGATAATAAGCAGCGAACCACCAAACGGCGTGACCAGAGCAATACTTGTAAAATCAAAACCGGTTAAGGTATTTGTTGCCAAAAGATAAATTGAACCTGAAAAGAAAAAGACGCCAAATACCAGCATGTAAAATATAAATTGGTATATCCTGGAAGTTGTTCTCGCATTAAAGCCTAAGAGGATCATGAGCAGGGCATGATACATCTGATATTTTACACCGGTTTCAAAACTCTTTAAGCTGTCTGCGCTTAAAACTTCTGCCAAAGCATGCGCGCCAAAAGCACCAATGATGACGGCCGTCATTCCAAAAAAGGCGCCAAATAATTTAAGATTTCTATTCATAGATTTAGCTTTATCAATGGATTTACATACATTCGTAAACCAACAAATTTAGATAAAAATAAACGAACATATGCGAAAAATTCTCATCATAGGTGCAGGGAAATCTACATCATCTCTGGTCAGGTATTTAAATGAAAAATCCACAACAGAGGACTTAGAGATCACCATAGGCGATAAAGATCTTGATCAGGCCGGAAAAATAGCCAGTGGATTCAAGAAAATCAATACGATAAGACTGGATATATTTGATAAAGACGACAGAGAGGCAGCAATACAAGCTGCAGATATTGTCGTCTCAATGTTACCGGCAAGATTTCACATTGAGGTAGCCAGAGATTGCGTAAATTTTGAAAAAAATATGGTGACGGCATCCTATGTATCTGACGAGATGGAAGCTCTTGATGAAAAAGTGAAAGCTAAAGGACTGACCTTTATGAACGAAATAGGTGTTGATCCCGGAATAGACCACATGAGTGCGATGCAGGTGATAGACCGCATCAAAAATAAAGGCGGAAAATTGATCATGTTCGAATCCTTTACCGGCGGACTGGTCGCACCCGAAAGTGATGATAATTTATGGCATTATAAATTTACCTGGAATCCCAGAAATGTTGTCGTTGCGGGACAAGGCGGCGCAGCCAAATTTATCCAGGAAAACAAATACAAATACATCCCATACCAAAGATTATTCAGAAGAACGGAGTTTTTAAGAGTGCCTGAATTCGGAATGTTTGAAGGGATTGCCAATCGGGATTCGCTAAAATATCGTGAGATTTATGGCCTTGAAGGTATTCCAACACTTTACAGAGGTACACTGAGACGTGTTGGTTTTGGTAAAGCCTGGAATATTTTTGTGCAATTGGGTATGACAGACGATACCTACGTCATGGATAATACAAAGGAGATGAGTTACCGCGAATTCATCAATTCCTTTTTGCCTTATTCGCCTACCGATTCTGTCGAATTAAAACTGAGGCACAACCTCAAAATTGATCAGGATGATCTGTTGTGGGAAAAACTATTAGAGCTGGATTTGTTTAATCCTCATAAAAAAATCGGTTTGGAAAAAGCTACACCTGCTCAAGCCCTGCAGAAGATCCTGGAAGACAAATGGACACTTCAGCCTGAAGATAAAGACATGATCGTCATGTACCATAAATTCGGCTATGAACTGGATGGCGAAAAACACCAGATCGATTCGACCATGGTGAGCATTGGCGAAAACCAGACTTATACCGCCATGGCCAAAACTGTCGGCTTACCGGTTGGCATGGCAACGCTGAAGATACTCAATGGAGAAATCACCCGAAAAGGCGTGTTAAGACCTATTTATCCGGATGTCTATAATCCTATTTTGAAGGAATTGGAGAATTATGACATTTCATTCAAAGAACAAGAGGTAGAATATTTGGGATATAATATTGAGAGTGTAAAATAGTAAAAAGGATAGAGATTGCTCTTAATAGAATTGCATTATAAATTTCATTTTTACTTTACATTAGGTTATAGTATTAAACGTAATTTTACAATGTCTTTTAGTAACGTATATATGAACTACTATAAAACTATTCAACGCAACTTACTTGCTTTTTCTATTTTAAGCCTGTTGTTTACGGCATGCAAAAACGATTCACACCAACACGAGCATACGCATGACCACCAACACGGTCATAGCCACCTTTATCAAGGCTTACGTCACTGGGAAATCCCCAGCAAAGATCCGGACAGAATTATTTTGACCTTTAACGGCGATCCTGCCACGAGCAGAGCAGTCACCTGGCGTACTGATACGACAGTTACAAAAGCCGTTGCTCAGATTGCCGTTGCTACTGAAAATTCTGAATTTGAAGATGAAGCTAGAAGTGTTGAAGCGACTACTGAAGAATTTGATTTAGGATTGTACAAAGGTAATAACTCCCTGAAAGTGCATTACCACTCCGTAAATTTTGAGAAACTGGAAGCCAATAAGCTCTACGCCTACAGAGTTGGCGATGGAGAAGACATCTGGTCAGAATGGATACAATTTAAAACCGCAAAAGCAGAATATGCACCAACGACCTTTGTGTATTTTGGAGATGCGCAAAATGATGTTTTATCGCATTGGTCCAGAGTGATCCGAATGGCTTATCAAACTGCACCTGAGGCTGCTTTTGTAGTCCATGCAGGAGACCTCATCAACCGTTCGCACAAAGACCAGGAATGGGCAGAATGGTATAAGGCCGGTGGATTTATACATAGCCAGTGGACAGCCATTCCTGCCGTAGGCAATCACGAGTTCTACCCTTTGGAAAAAGGAGAAGCTAAGCAATTGGCCATTCAATGGCGACCACAATTCACGCTGCCAGTGGAGAAATCAGTACCTGAAAAGCTCCATGAAACTGTTTATACCGTAGATTATCAGGACATCAGAATTATTGTATTAAATTCGAACACTGCTTTAGAGGAACAAACAACCTATCTTGAAGAACAACTAAAAACCTCAGAGGCTAAATGGAATATCATCACTTGCCACCATTCCGTTTTTTCTCCGGCAGAAGGCCGTGATTTTGAATTCGCCCGTAAAAACTGGAAACCCCTATTGGATAAATATAATGTAGATTTGGTTTTAAATGGTCACGATCATACCTATGCACGAGGGCACGTACCCGTAAGAACCACAACATCTACAAAGGAATCAGATTTCACGACAATGTATGTCACTTCTGTCAGTGGACCTAAACAATACGAATTAGACGAAGAACAACTCAAAGCCTATGAAAAAGATGGCTACACCTTAGACAAATCCGGAGAACAGACTCAGTTCTATCAGGTCATTACCGTTGAAAACAATTCGTTAACTTATATCGCTTACACGGCAACCGGTGAAGAATACGACAGGGCTGTGATAGTCAAAGATTTTGAAACCGGGAGAAAAGAATTAAAGTAGAAAACAAAAAGGCTGAATAGACCTTAAATCTGATTATCAAAATGATGATAGCCATAGACAAATTAAAAGTCTACAGCCACATTTTGTAATAAATTCTTACGTTTTTTAAAGTCTAATTTCTTTTTCAATTAAAATTTTCATACAAACCAAAAAGAAGGCTAAAATATAATGTGAATAGTTCTTTTTTTGAATATCCGTAATTACACCTACTTTATTATATTTGTATGAATCACAGATAATTAAAGATATGAATTTATTTACG
>CAJXVZ010000078.1 GCA_913062845.1 uncultured Psychroflexus sp. | reverse complement strand
ATAATGTCTTGTTGAAAGTCTTTGACGAACTCCAGTTCTTCAATCTTTTCTTTTAACTTCTTAATTTCTTGATTTTTACTCATACCTATTTTTTGTTGAGCTAAGGTACTATAAATTCTTAACCAGTAAGAAATAGTTGTCCGAGGAACATCATATTTTTTTGAGGCTGAATTTCTGGAGATCTGACCGTTCACAATTTGGTCAACGACCAATAATTTGGTTTCTAAAGTTACTTTTTGGTAGGTTTTTTTTCGCCAGGGTTCTTTTTTTGATTTCATAAGTGACTATAATTAATGGTTTAATTTTTAGTCAACCTATTTCAGGAAAATTCGAAGTCTAAAATCAAATGTCATGAAAATGAATATTTCGATAGAATCGTCATTAAGGCCGTTGAGATGTCAAAAAGTATAGACGAATAACAGATTCAAAATGTAAATACCTTTATCCATTAGTACTTTTTAAATCAAAAATATTAGGTAAAACATCAGCGATTAATGTACTTTTGGATCTTCAAATTCAAAAGACATCAAATCAGTATTATTCTTGTGTATTTGGCATTGAAATTTCTGTTTATTAGGACCAAAACTTCTATCAATAATTAATTGCTAGCTTTTTTAAATAGTTGATTTATTTTCTATAAATGAATAGTTCAAAATTAAATACTGTTTTGTGACCAACTATAATGAGTACCTGGTTTCATTTAAGGTATTTTGAAATAAAGTTTGTTGTAAAAATTGGTATTTGATTTTATCTAATATAATAGGATAGCTAGGAAAGAACAGCTTTTATGTTTAAGACTTAAAATCAAGTATACTCCGGCACCTTTCCAACTGCATCTTTATAAAATGCCCTTATGGCGATGATATCTTTCTCATAATCGCCAGAAACATAAAATTCTTCCGGAATACTTACGGTTTTGGTTTTATAATCTAAAATCACGAAAGTTAAAGGCACTTTGGCTTGTTCGGCGATGCGATAGAAACCTGTTTTCCATTGCTTTACTTTTTTCCTGGTACCTTCGGGTGCAATGGCTAGCCGAAATTCTTTGTTCGAGTTGAAGATATTCACGATTTGTTGAACCTTATTATTTTTTGATGACCGGTCAATAGCCTCACCACCCATCCATTTAAAGTACCAACCAAAAGGACCATCAAACAATTCTTTTTTAGCGACATAATTCACATCAACGCTTACCAATTTTCTTGCCAAAGCCAGAATATAGAAATCATGCCAACTGGTATGCGGCGCAACGACAACAACTGTTTTTTTAATGTTGGGATCAAAATCGCCCTTGAGCGTCCATCCCAATAAAGTTTTAAAAATAAATCGAGTAAGCATTCTTTGAAATTTCAGTGTTAAAACTAAACAATTTAGATGAGTTCTTATTATTTTTGCCATATGAAACTATTTTTGATCACAATTGTTATTTTAGTTATTGCATTTGCAGGCATAGCCATTAAAATCTGGGGCAAAAAAGATGGTAAATTTGCAGGGACCTGCGCCAGTCAAAGTCCATTCTTAAACAAGGATGGTGAAAGCTGCAGCTTTTGCGGTAAGTCACCGGATGAAATGAAAAACTGCGAAGGCAGAAGCTAAACAATGCATGCTTTTTTTTGGTTGGCGATTGTAATTTCAATTTGTTACTTCGTCATTGATACTGTATTGATATTTTCAGTCCTGAAAATAAAACATAAGGCTGCTGAGCCAAAACAAATTAAATCGCTTTCCGTAGTCATTGCGGCCAAAAATGAATCCCAAAATTTACAACGCTTTTTAAAGTATATTCTCAATCAAAATCATCCTCATTTTGAAGTCATTGTAGTTGATGATCACTCTATTGATGATTCGATTAAAATATTATCTCAATATCAGCAGCACTTTTCAAACTTAAAGGTTTTAGAAAATACTTTGCCTTCATCAAAAAAAAACGCTATAAAAATTGGCATAGAGCATTCTAAGCATCAGCAACTTATATTTACAGATGCTGATTGTAAACCTTTGACTAAGAAATGGTTGTCTGAAATACAACATTATTTTTCTGAAAATGAGACGTTAGTTTTGGGCTATTCGCCTTATAAAAAAGAAAAGGGATGGCTCAATAAAATCATAAGGTTTGAAACCTGTCAAACTGCATTAAATTATTTCGGCATGGCCGGACTAGGATGTGCATATATGGGTGTAGGCCGAAATCTGGGCTACAAAAAAACTGTTTTTGAATCTGCTGGTGGTTTTAAAAAACATCAGCATTTACATTCAGGTGATGATGACTTACTGGTTAACGCCGTTGCAGATAAGCAATCGGTTACCTGTTGCCTGAATCCAAAAACCTTTGTTGAATCATTACCAAAGCGAACTTTTAAAGCATGGATAGATCAGAAACGAAGACATATCACAACAGCACCACATTACAAGTTTAAACACCAGTTAATTTTAAGCTTTCAATTTATTTCGAAATTTTTGTTTTGGTTTTTTGTTTTACCTCTTTGTGTGTTTTTCATTTTTCAAAATCAATATATTTTGCCGGTTTTTGTTGGATTCAGTCTAATTATACGATTTTTCATCAGCAGACCGGTGTTTTCAAAATTCCTCGTTAGAGATTTATGGACCGAATCATTTATTATGGAATTTCAACTCATTTGTATTCAATTTTATATTTTTAGCTTAAATTTAATTACTCCAAAAAAATACTGGTAATTGAGTCAGAAACAGCAACATATAGAAAAAGCCAAACAAGGACAGCAACAAGCCTTTAATGTGCTCCTGGAAAGCCATTGGAGCTATGTTTACAACTACCTGTACAAGCAGACCAATGACACTTATCTTTCTGAGGAAATTTGTATTAAAACATTTGCCAGAGCATTTGATAAAATTGATAAATACGATAAAAAATATACTTTTAATACCTGGTTGATAACAATATCCAAGCGTTTGTTAATTGATGAAAAACGTAAAAAAGAATTGGAAACCACCAAAATAGACAAGCACGTCAATGCGTTGGAAAGTGAAGAACTTAATATTGAGGAAGAAATACGCAACAAAGAACATTTAAACACTGTTAAAATTGCAATGAATCATCTTAAAACATCAGACAGGCTCATACTTGAAAAACATTATTTTAAAGAAAAATCATACGCTGAGATTGCGAATGATATTGGTGAATCTATAAATTTTATTAAGGTTAAAGTATTAAGGGCCAAAAGGAAATTGGCCACAATAATGAGTAAATCTTAGTCAATTTATTCATTAAAAAGAGCTATTGCTAAATTGAATTTTTGACGGCATTTTTGAAAAAAATTAAAAATTATGAAATCATTTATTTTTAGTCTGTTTTTGGGTTTAAACACTTTGGTCTTGTTTTCTCAAACTTCTAATCTCATCGTATTCTCTGAACAAGGCGAGCCTTTTTATCTGGTGCTAAATGGTGTAAGGCAAAACACTATCCCGGAAACCAATGTAATGATTACAGGATTGCCGGGAAATGCATACAAAGCCAAAGTAATATTTGAAGATAGTACTATCCCAGACATTGATAAAAATATTTTTTTTCAAAATTTTGGTTTTGAACATACCTATAACATCAAACAAAACAGAAAAGGCAGATATGTAATGCGTTTTGCCGGAGAAGTTTTAATACCGCAAACCTTTACTGATATACCTCAGCAAACGGTTATTGTTCATGGTTCGCCGCAGGTTGCCACGACTACCACTACCACAACAACATCTTCAACAACCACTGTTGGTAACAATAACCCGGGTGTTTCAGTTGGTGTAAATGTCAATGATCAAACCGGTGGAGTCAATTTTAATATGAATGTGAATACCGGTGGTGTAAATAATTCTAATGTCCATATTTCAGAAACTACGACCACCACAACGACAGTCAGCAATGGCGGCATTAATACACCACCTGCTCAGGTAGTATATGTGCAGGGCTATACTGGTCCTATAGGCTGCGAAATACCAATGATGGCAAATGACTTTCAAAATGCCAGAAGAGTTATTGCCTCAAAAGACTTTGATGAATCTAAGCTATTGATCGCCAAACAAATTATAGATACCAATTGTATGACTTCAGCTCAGGTAAGAGAACTTTTGTTTTTGTTCGATTTTGAAGACAATAAACTTGATTTTGCAAAATATTGCTATGGTTACACTTATGATTTAGGAAACTATTTTATGGTAAATGATGCCTTTGATTTTGAATCAAGTATAGAAGAGTTAGATGAATTTATTTTGAACAATTACTAAAGGTTACATTCATTCTTTTTGATTGGAGATTAAACCAATTTTATTTCTAAAGTGTCTAAATCAAAAAAGAATATTTAAGAAATAAAAAAGACTGATATGGAACATATGACTGATTTTGAAGATCTGCTCAGTCGAAAACACGAAAAAAAGTAGTTCAAAAATAGGATAAAAATGATGCTGTTTCTCTGGTATTTTGACATCGTGTAATGCATATAGAAGCACGAAAAGAAGTCAATTTAATCAAAGAAAAAGTTACCAAATGAATAGGATACTAAATAATTATATTTCGGTTTAAACGTGAAATGAGTGATATAAAAATTTCGACATATTACAAATTTATCGATTTTGGACTCTGGCTAAATTTAATATATCAATCGGAGGATAAAATATAGGTATCAATAGGTGTTCATCATGATAAAGTAAATAAATTCTATGGAAATAATTCAAGACTTTTCATTCAATCTATTTTTTTGGCAGTTCTTTATATTGATCTATCTGGCGATTTGGATCTATGCGCTTGTAGATATTTTGAGACATGATTTTACTCAAAACAATAAACTCATTTGGATCTTAGCGGTCATTTTTGTGCCATTTATAGGCGCTATTCTATATTTCGTCATTGGAAGATCACAAAAGATCAAAAAGCAGTAGATCGTTTTCTTTCGTTTAACTTATTTAATAAAGTTTTAAAAAAATTAAATTCATGACCCGCTTAGATTTAAAAAATTACTTTTGCAACTTGAATTGCAATAATGACTAAGTCTGATCTACTTCTACATTTTACAAAGGCTAATCCTATTGACCATCTCGTATCTCAATTAGACCCTGAAAACCATAAACTAATCTGTGCTGAAGGTCTTATTGGTTCTTCTAAAACTTTATTCACACTAGAAGCCTTTAAAGCCTCTGACACTTCGGTTTTAATGATCTTAAAGGACAAAGAAACAGCAGCTTATCACCTTAATGAGCTACAGGATTTTTTAAATAAAGATGACGTTTTGTTTTTCCCTGACAGTTATAGAAGACCCTATCAGATAGAGGAAACAGACAATGCCAATGTACTACAAAGAGCTGAAGTACTCAACCGGCTCAACTCCAGAAAAAAACCGGCTATACTGGTGTCATACCCCAGTGCGCTGTTTGAGAAAGTAGTGACAAAAAGCGAATTGAAAAGACATACCCTGAGCATCAAACAAGGTGATAAGCTGGATCTGGATTTTGTCAATGAAACGCTTTTTGAATACGAATTCAAACGGGTAGACTTCGTAACAGAACCCGGTGAGTTTTCAGTACGCGGTGGCATCATAGACATCTACTCTTTCAGCAATGAGGAGCCTTACAGAATTGAATTTTTTGGAGATGAAGTTGAAAGCATCAGAACCTTTGATATAGAAAGTCAGCTTTCCATTGATCAAATCAAAAAGGCCTCCATCATGCCAAATGTGGAAAACAAACATGTGGAGGAAAAACGACAAAGCTTTTTTGAATACATCAAATCAAATAGCCTCATTTTAGTTGAAAATGTCGATCTCTTCAAAGCCGATCTGGATGAGTTGTACAGAAAGGCGAATTCAAATTTTGAAAACCTGACCAAAGACCTGAATTATTCCAAACCTTCAGAACTGTTTTGCGATGGCGATCATATGCTGAAAAATCTGAAAACTTTCAACTGTGTCTTATTCAATAAAACAGAATTGATCAAGGTTTCAGAAGAACATAGCTTCAACTTTGAAACATCGCCACAACCAGCTTTCAATAAAAAGTTCGATCTTTTGATCGAAGACCTCGAAGACCATCATAAAAACCAGTATACCAATCTTATTTGTTGTTTAAATCAACAGCAAGCACAAAGGTTTCACGATATTTTTGAAGACATGTCCTTCAGCAAATACCAGACCATGGTACTTGGACTACACGAAGGTTTTATAGACCACAGATCCAAACTGGTTTGCTATACTGACCATCAGATCTTTGAGCGCTACCATAAATTCAAGCTCAACGATAAGTTTTCAAAAAAGCAAGCCATAACACTTAAAGAGCTTACACAATTAGAGCGTGGTGACTATGTGACGCATATCGACCATGGTATAGGCAAATTTGGCGGTTTGCAAAAAATTGATGTGGATGGCAATACTCAGGAAGCCATTAAACTGGTCTATGGCGATGGTGATATTTTGTATCTGAGCATTCACGCTTTGCATAAGATTTCAAAATACAATGGCAAGGACGGGCAACAACCCAAGATCTACAAATTAGGTAGTAAAGCATGGAAAAATCTTAAACAAAAAACAAAATCCAGGGTCAAAAAGATCGCTTTTGACCTGATTAAACTCTACGCCAAAAGAAAGCTTAAAAAAGGTTATCAGTTTGGACCGGATTCTTATTTACAACATGAATTGGAAGCTTCGTTTATATACGAGGATACGCCTGACCAAAGTTCGGCGACGGAAGCTGTAAAAAAAGACATGGAAAGCACACAACCCATGGACAGGCTGGTGTGTGGCGATGTTGGTTTTGGCAAAACAGAAGTGGCTATCAGAGCAGCTTTTAAGGCTGTGGACAATGGCAAACAAGTGGCCGTGCTTGTACCGACAACCATACTGGCCTTTCAGCATCATAAAACCTTCTCTGAGCGTTTAAAGGATTTTCCGGTCACCATAGATTACATCAACCGTTTTAGAACAGCTAAAGAAAAACGCGAAACACTGGAAGACCTTAAAGCCGGAAAACTGGACATCATCATTGGAACACATCAATTGGTGAACAAAGCTGAACACTTTAAAGATCTTGGTCTTCTGATCGTAGATGAAGAGCAAAAGTTTGGTGTTGCCGTAAAAGACAAGTTAAAGACCATCAAAACCAACGTTGATACTTTAACGCTTACCGCTACACCTATTCCCAGAACCTTACAGTTCAGTCTGATGGCGGCCAGAGATTTATCAACCATCACCACGCCACCACCCAACCGCTACCCTATCGATACACGCGTTGTAAGATTTACCGAAGATATGATCAGAGATGCCATAAGCTATGAAATACAGCGTAACGGACAGGTGTTTTTTATACATAACAGAATAGGGAATATCAAGGAAGTGGCAGGGCTTATACAAAGACTGGTGCCCGATGCCAAGGTTGGTATTGGTCACGGCCAAATGGATGGTAAAAAGCTGGAGAAACTCATGCTGGATTTTATGAACGGGAGGTTTGATGTTCTGGTGTCTACTACCATCATAGAAAGTGGTCTGGACATTACCAATGCCAACACCATCATCATCAATAATGCGCATCAGTTTGGAGTTTCAGATCTTCACCAGATGCGTGGTCGTGTTGGCCGAAGTAACAAAAAAGCCTTTTGTTACCTGATCACGCCAAGTCTGCATAACATGACACCGGATGCCAGAAAACGGATAACAGCACTGGAACAGTTTTCTGAACTCGGCAGTGGCATAAAAATAGCCATGAAAGACCTGGAAATTCGTGGTGCCGGTGACCTTTTGGGTGGTGACCAAAGTGGATTCATAAACGAGATAGGATTTGAAACTTATCAGAAGATTTTAAATGAAGCCATTGATGAGTTGAAGGAAAAGGAATTTAAAGACCTTTATGCCGACGAAAATAAAGACCAGGAAAACAAGGTTTATGTCAAAGAAGTTCAAATAGACACCGACTTTGAAACCTTATTTCCGGACGATTATATCAATAATATTACCGAACGACTTAACCTTTACACCAAACTTAATGAGGTGAAGACCAGAGAAGAACTAGAGCAGTACAAATCTGAACTGGAAGACCGGTTTGGAGCACTTCCGGTGCAGGCTATCGATCTATTAGACAGCCTTAAGTTAAAATGGCATGCCGAAAAACTGGGGCTGGAGAAAATAGTTTTAAAACAGAAACAAATGGTGGGCTATTTTATTTCTGATCAGGATTCTGCTTTTTACCAAAGTCAAAGTTTCAGAGATGTGCTCTCAAGTGTTCAGCAAAACGCTGCCGAGTTTGTGCTTAAGGAAAAGAAAACCAGAAACGGTTTAAGACTGATCATCAATTTTGGAAAAGTCCAAAGTATTCAGCAGGCTTTAGAAAAGATCAAAAGTCTAAAGCAAAATATAATGGCTTAATTGCGAGTTGGCAATTGGTTTAATTTTTTGAACACCGTCAGTTCGAGTGCCCTGATCATTTACGGTCAGGATGTATCGAGAACGCTTTGTGCTCCAAATTAACCTCTCGATACAAATCTCTGTTTTTTCTCAAAAACAGATCTTCACTCGAGGGGACAGGAATAAAGCATTTAGACCGCACTTTTGGCATAGGAATTGGAATATCTATAATGCTGATTAAGAAAATGACATAAACACCTCATTTTGAGGATAAACAAACAGCATGATGTGACATCATGGCTAAAAAATAATTATGAGCAGATCAAAACTATTTAATATTGACAATTTGTCATCACAGGAATTTGATGAAGATGCAGAATTGATTCCATTGATGACGACAGAAGACGAAGAACAGATAAATTCTGAGACATTACCGGAGCAACTGCCGATTTTACCTTTAAAGAATACAGTTCTCTTTCCTGGTGTTGTTATTCCAATCACTGCCGGTAGGGATAAATCCATTCAACTGATCAACGATGCCAATAATTCTTCAAAAATTGTCGGTGTGGTATCTCAAAAGGATGAAGAAGTTGAAGAGCCAAAATTTAAAGATCTCAATAAAGTTGGTGTTGTGGCAAAGATCCTTCGCGTTCTCAAAATGCCTGACGGCAATACCACAGTGATCATACAGGGGAAAAAACGTTTTAAAACACAAGGTCCGGTTTCTGAAGATCCCTACATCATTTCTACGATATCTGAATTTTCTGAAAATACTTCAGAAATCAATAGTGAGGAATTTAATACGATCATAGAAGAACTAAAATCTTTAGCTTTAAAGATCATCAAAGAAAGTCCTAATATTCCATCAGAAGCATCTTTTGCTGTAAAGAACATTGAAAGTTCATCTTTTCTCATCAACTTTATTTCTTCTAATATGAGTCTTGAGGTTAAGGAGAAACAGCAACTTCTGGAAATCACAGATCTTAAGGAACGTGCGTTAGCGACACTAAGACATATGAATCTGGAATATCAAAAGCTCGAACTGAGAAACGATATTCAGTCGAAAGTTCAAACGGATATCAATCAACAACAGCGCGAATATTTTCTTCATCAACAAATGAAAACCATTCAGGAAGAGCTGGGTGGCAATTCTCAGGAAGGTGAGATCGAAGAAATGCGTAAAAAATCTAAAAAGAAAAAATGGTCTAAAGAGGTTAAAGAACATTTTGATAAGGAATTGTCAAAGCTACAACGCCTTAACCCTCAGGTTCCGGAACATTCCATTCAAAGGAATTATCTGGAGTTGTTTTTGGATCTGCCCTGGGATGAATTCAGTAAAGATAAATTTGACCTGAAAAGAGCTCAGCGCATCTTAGACCGTGACCATTATGGTTTAGAAGATGTTAAGAGACGTATTATTGAGTATTTGGCAGTTTTGAAATTGAGAAATGACATGAAATCGCCAATACTTTGTTTGTATGGTCCTCCCGGCGTTGGTAAAACATCTTTAGGGAAGTCCATTGCCGAAGCCATTGGCAGAAAATACGTCAGGATATCGCTTGGCGGATTAAGAGACGAAGCTGAAATCCGCGGACACCGAAAAACCTACATTGGTGCTATGCCGGGCAGGATCATTCAGAATCTCAAGAAAGCAGAAACCTCTAATCCCGTTTTTGTTTTGGACGAGATCGATAAATTGTCTCAAGGCCTTCAGGGCGACCCATCCTCTGCTCTGTTGGAAGTTTTAGACCCGGAGCAAAATAATTCATTTTACGATAACTTTTTGGAAATGGGCTATGACCTGTCTAAGGTCATGTTTATTGCTACAGCCAATAATCTTGGCAATATTCAGCCGGCATTGAGAGACCGAATGGAAATCATAAACGTCACAGGATATACGGTTGAAGAAAAGATTGAGATTGCCAAAAAACACTTACTACCAAAGCAGATCAAAGAGCATGGTATGACCAAAGACCAAATCAAACTGGGTAAAAAACAGTTAAGGCGTATTGTTGAAGGCTACACGAGAGAATCCGGCGTGAGAGGACTTGAAAAACAAATTGCCAAAGTGGTGAGAGGTATTGCCAAAAGGATTGCGCTTGAAGAAGAATACAATCCAGGTCTGAAAGATGAGGATATCATAGAGATTTTGGGTAGTCCTAAAATAAAGGCAAATGTCTATGAAAACAATCAGGTAGCTGGTGTAGTGACAGGTCTGGCCTGGACTTCGGTTGGTGGTGACATTCTATTTATTGAGTCTACTTTATCCAAAGGAAAAGGACAGCTGAACATTACCGGGAATCTGGGTAAAGTGATGAAAGAGTCTGCTACTATTGCTATGGAATATATCAAATCTCATGCAGAGAAATTCGGAATCAATTCTGATATCTTTGATAAATATAATGTGCATATCCACGTCCCTGAAGGTGCAACGCCAAAGGACGGACCTAGTGCCGGTATTACGATGTTAACCAGCTTGGTGTCTTTATTCACTCAAAGAAAGGTCAAACAGAAACTGGCCATGACCGGTGAGATCACATTGCGCGGAAAAGTATTACCCGTTGGTGGTATCAAGGAAAAGATTTTGGCGGCCAAAAGAGCCAATATCAAAGACATTATTTTGTGTGAGGAAAACAAGCGTCATATTGATGAAATAAAGCCTGAATATTTAAAAGGGTTGACCTTTCATTATGTAAATGATATGTCTGAGGTACTGGATATCGCGATCACAAAGCAAAAAGTGAAAGACGCTAAAGTGTTGTAATAGCCGCATCAGTACTTTATGGAGGAGCTCTCTAAAAACCAAAATTTTTAAAAACGATGTCTCTCCTGAAGTCTCGGGAGAGCACATTCGAGGTGTATAGAGTTTGAACTAACTAAAATTCTTCGATTGCGCTCAGAATGACAGTATTAATCGTTTTAAGGTAGCATTTATTTTAATGAAAGTGCCAAACATCATAAAATAAGACAAACAAATAGTTTCTACTTATCTTACTCTTTTCTTTTAAAAATCGTCCCGAAGATGATTCAGGACGATTATGTTTTGCTTTGTTTACCCTATATAAATCAATGTCATTTTTTTCTTGTTGAAATAGTCCACTTGGTATAATGTAGATTGAAAATCTCTAAACCGTGAAGAACATTTTTTTAATTTTTTTTATTAAATTTAAACCATATTTATAAAAAATGTGAGTTGCTGTAAGCGAAGCTGTGTCTAATTTTTAGAATTCAGTTTAAAATGAGTCAAAGATTAACAACCAATACTTTTCAAATTCAAAAGGATTATATCTTGCTAAAGAAGATTTGGCATAGAGGTGATTTTAGGATTGCTGCTTTTTTTGATAAATCTGATTTGCAGATTAGACAAAAGATGAAACGTATTGGAGCAAGATTCAGTAGAACTCATAAGTGTTGGCACCTTCCCTACTCTAAAGAAAATTACAATTTACTACGGAAGCACTTTGACAATTTAATCATAGAGAAACCCAAAAAAGAAACAGACGACATAAATTTTAAACGAAATGCAAACGTTCCTGAAGAACGTCAACATTTGCCCATAGCTCCTCAGAGCGAACGGTCGTTATCGCATCCTGAAAAGGCCGGTAATTCGACACATAAACCAAAACGAAATAAGGTTGACCCACGTTTAAAACTTAAGGTCCTTGAACCAATTGGAAAGTACTGGGTTTTGAAGCTGAACTATGTAGAGTCCTACGTTAAGGCTTTAAAGAAAGTCAAGGGTGTTTACTGGAATAAAACCCATAAAGCCTATATGGTATTACGGCATCCAGAAGTCAAAAAAAATGTTGAATCTATTTTTGGTGTGTCATTGTTTGGTGATGATTTTTATTTTAAGCAAAACTTTTCAAAAAGCCTTAGTGTAGAAGTTTTCAGCTATAAACAGGATGAGCGGTACATGATGCTGAAATTTACGCAGGACTTCAGGCTGATTGATATCCTGAGGCGGTTGAATCAGTCCAGATATTCCAAAGCCCAAAAGGCCTATCTGCTTCCGGCTACGCCAAAAAACCTTGAGACCCTTCAGCTATTGCTAAGTGACCTGAAAGTGAAAGTCAATTTGAATGTTGACAAGAATTATTTTTCCGTCAAAAAATCGATAAACAGAAAGTCGGAAGAATTAAGCAGCACCAAGCAAAGGCTTATCGATACCGTGCCGGTCTCAGCAAAAGCATATGTTGAAGATATGACAAACATGCTTATGGCGATGAATTACAGTAATTCTACGATTAAGAATTATACTAATGCTTTTATCAATTTTTTGAATTATCATCACTATCAGGATCCAGAAAAATTGGATCGAAAAACTGTAGTGAAGTATCTTTCCAGGCTTTCAGAAATAGGATTGAGGTCTGCAAGTGGTCATATGATTGTTAATGCCTTAAAGTTTTATTACAAGCATGTTCTGGAGTGGGATGATACGCAAAGCTGGACTATTCCACGACCGAAGAAGGAAAAGACCTTACCAAAAGTCTTGAGCGTTTCTGAGTGCCGACGAATTATAGAAGCCGTAAATCAGCCTAAGCACAAACTTATCCTTTTACTTGCTTATGGTGCCGGACTTAGGGTAAGTGAAATCTGTAATTTAGAATGGAATGCTATTGATTTTGATGAGCACAAGATCCTCATCAAATCGGGCAAAGGCAAAAAAGACAGGCAGGTGATGCTGCCTTATTCTATTATAAGTTATTTTGAAACTTATAAAGAACTTTATTCTACAGAACATTATGTTTTTGAGGGCCAGGTGAAAGGACAGCCTTATTCTTCGGGAAGTTGCAGGGCTATCATGCGACGGGCTTTAAAGCAATCGGGAATAGACAAAAAGGTCAATATACATGCATTGCGACATTCCTTTGCAACACATTTGCTGGAGGCTGGCACAGACATCAGGTATATTCAGAAGTTATTAGGACATAACAGCATAAAGACCACTACGATATACACACATGTCAGCCAGAAAAGCACTAGAAATATAGAAAGTCCCTTGGACAGGATGGCAAATAATTTAAGTAATGACGTGAAAAAGTAGAAAAAGTGTTATATTTTTGACGATATATACTAGTTGGCAATAATATAAAACTAAAAATGAAAACAAAAGAACAAGTATTAACATTCCCAAGAGAAAGCTTTGATATTAAAAAATTTATAGCAAGGCAAAAAGAAATAGCTGATTTAAGAAGAGCTGGAAAAATAACTATAGAAGAATATGTCAGCAGAGTATATCAAACTAAAGAAAAAAGAAAAAGAACTATTAAATATAGGGTATCCTCGGAAATAAGCGAACTAGAAACTACTAAACTAAGATTTACTATTCTGAGTAAAGAATATGTTAAAAATAGAGATGTTAAATATTTTATCCACTTATTCATTTTCTGTTATTGTTGCATATAAATTATATTATTTATAATTTTTTTTGGTAATTTTTACCTCAACCAAAAGTATCGGGAGCATTTAGTAAAGTGTCAAATGTGGTAAGTAAAAACTATTATATAAAGAACAAACCATTTTAATTAGCTAGTATATCTATGTTATCAATAATTTCATTTACTACTTTTGCCGTTTCTGTATATTTGCCAATGCCTGTATTATTTATATTAAATAAAAAATGTTTAATAATATAGATGAAGATTTTGAATCCAT
>CAJXVZ010000077.1 GCA_913062845.1 uncultured Psychroflexus sp. | reverse complement strand
CCCAGGTTGGCAGAATCATTTTGCCCTCTGCATTTATTTGTTTTTCAGCTGAGTCTGCGCTGAAGTTCTCCATCGGTCCGAAATCGACTATCTTATCATTTTCAATGCTCATATAAGCATTGTCAATGTGTGGCAAAACGGACATCTCCTTACCCTTAACCAAGCTAACAGAGGCTTCCCTTACCTGTAATAATGATTTGATATTTATAAAATGTGTTTTCATTGGCATAAATATATAAATAAATGTTAATCTTAAACAGACTGTTTAAGGCATAATCAGTAATAATTTTAAAAGCACTTACATTTACATAAATTATAATTTTATGGAAAATAAACCAGGCATAGACACCATTTGTGTTCATTCCGGTGATGTAGAGGATATAACTTATGGTGGAGCAGTTTCACCAATTTATACGGCTACAGCATATGCATACGCTGCAGGGGCAAATAATCCTTATCCAAGGTACTTTAATTCGCCAAATCAAATGAATTTGGCCAAAAAAGTTGCGAGACTCGAGGGTGCTGAGGCTGCGTTGATTTTTGGCAGTGGAATGGCTGCAATATCTTCCGCTATGCTGAGTGTCTTAAAGACAGGAGATCATATCATTATTCAGAATCAGATTTACGGCGGCACCCGGAATTTTATTCAAAAAGAGCTGGATACATTTGATATCTCTTTTGATTATTTTAATGATGAAAACGAAATAGAAGGACTTATTCAAAAGCATACCAAACTTATTTACCTGGAAACACCTTCAAATCCATTACTGGAACTGGTCGACTTAAAGAAAATAGCGAAAATTGCCCGGGCTCATAAAATTTTGACTATGGTTGACAATACTTTTGCTTCACCTATCAATCAAAGACCAATTACTTTGGGAATTGATATAGTCATTCACAGTGCAACGAAATACCTCGGTGGACACAGCGACATCACGGCTGGTGCCGTTGCAACCTCAGAAAAATTATTGCAGCCTATTTTACTCAAAGCCAGGAATTTTGGAGGTAGTCTTGCAGACCAAACAACCTGGTTGTTGGAACGGAGTATGAAGACATTAAATTTAAGAGTTCAGAAACAAAATCACAATGCCCAACAATTGGCTGAATATTTGGAAGCACAAGAATGGATAGATCAGGTAAACTATCCGGGATTAAAAGATCATCCGCAATACGAACTGGCACAGTCTCAAATGAGCGGATTTGGTGGTATGCTTTCATTTAAATTATCTGCAGAAGTACCAGCCCAAAGCTTTTTGAAAAATCTCAGACTGATAAAAGATGTGCTGAGTCTGGGCGGCGTTGAAACTACCATGCTGTCTCCATCACTTACTTCACATAGCCTGTTGTCTGACAAAGAAAGAGCAGAGCAAGGCATTTCTTCTCAATTGCTAAGGTTATCCTGTGGTATTGAAAATTATGAGGATTTAGTGCTTGATATTCAGCAAAGTATAAATAATATAGAATAAAGCTATTATTGAAAACAATAGCTATAATGAAAGCTTATAGTAATATAAGAAAAGACAACATTTTTTTCACATAAAATGTCTTTTATAGACGTATTTTTGTATCAAATTAATCAACAAAAAATTTTAATTATGTCAATAGTAGGAAAAAAATTCCCGGATTTAAAAGTAAATGCCATGACAGACCTTGGCGATACTATTCAAATCAATGTTTTAGAGGAAGCCGTAAAGAACAATAAAAAAGTGCTTCTATTCTGGTATCCAAAGGATTTCACATATGTATGTCCAACAGAACTACATGCTTTTCAGGAAGCTTTACCTGAATTCGAAAAAAGAAATACTATAGTTATAGGTGCTTCATGTGATACGGCTGAAGTTCACTTTGCCTGGTTGAACACATCAAAAGACGATGGTGGTATTGAAGGTGTAACTTATCCATTATTGGCAGATTCAAACAGAAATCTTAGTAGTCGTCTGGGTATACTTGATATCACTAATGAAAGATACGACGAAGAGACAGGTGATGTTACTGTAGATGGTGATAACGTTACTTACAGAGCGACATACCTGATAGACGAAGAAGGTACAGTATTCCACGAAGGTGTAAATCACATGCCGGTAGGAAGAAACGTGAGTGAATTTTTACGTATGATAGATGCCTTCACTCATGTTCAGAAGCATGGAGAAGTTTGTCCGGCAAATTGGGAAGAAGGAAAAGAAGCTATGCAAGCCAACAGAGAAGGTACTGCTTCTTATTTGTCTAAAAAATAAATGATGTAATCAGTCACATCAAAATAAATTTGGTGTGGCTGATTTAAAAAATTAAATGCTATGTTCAAAGAATTAGAGAAAGATAACCTTATTGAAGAGTTAAATGACAATGAAACCGTTGTTGTTCAATATGCGGCATCATGGTGTGGAAATTGTCGTTTGATGAAACCAAAGTTTAAAAAACTGGCTTCAGAAAATGAGGAAATACCATTTATCATTGTAGATGCTGAAAAATTTCCGGAGTCCAGAAAACTGGCTAACGTGAACAATCTACCAACGTTTGCAACATTCAGACACGGTAAATTTGTCAATCAGGTACAAACCAACAAATTTGAATCTTTAAAAGAATTAGTCAATGAAGTTACCGATAATTAAACATTTACAGAAAAATAACTCTGCTGAAAAACTGCAGCATACCATGGATGTTTTAGAATCTTTTTCTGAGCATCGTTCAGTTAAAGAAGAAGAGATGGATGTTGTAGGCGAGCTCATCACAAATATTGCCGGTGCCATAGAAATGGACAAAATGGTAAAAGATGGCATGAGTGAAAAAGATGCGGCCAATACCTTTGCAAAGAGGGTTTTGGGCTCAATTGATCAGTAATATAGCTGAGAGCTATTAGTTATTAGTTGATAATTATAAACTACTCAAAAAACTTTGCATCTGAGGTGTGAAGTTTTTTTATTTTAAAATTTTATCCCACTCAGCCTTTACAATGTCCCAGTCATAAGACGATGCAAATTTTCGGGCGTTTTTTGAAATCTTATGCGTTAGTTCGGGCTTCTGCATCAACTCAATTATGGCATCAGACATGGCCTCAATATCATTTGATTGTATCAGCATGCCGTTATGCCTGTCTTCAATAAGATAAGGTAAACCACCAACATTTGTAGATACAACAGATAAGCCCAATGCCATAGCTTCAATCACAGATAAAGGTGTGTTATCTACTGTCGTTGTATTGATGAAAATGTCAAAATCATCGGTATAACTTATCCACTCCTTTTTTGAGAGTTGTCCGGTAAATGTTACAGGTAATTTATTTTGCTCAGCATAATTTCGGCATTTTTGATAAGATTTATCTTTTACAGGACCAACCATACATAATACGGCTTCAGGATATAGTTTTACAAGATGTTCCAAAACCTTTATGGCCATCATCGGGTTATAAATTTCAGCAAAAGCCCTGACCCATATAATATTTGGTTTAATGAATTTCCTTTCTTTATAGGGATAATCTTCAATATTAATTGGGTTTGGAATGCGCTTAAGGTTTTTAAAGCCTCTTAATGAGAATACATCAAGCATAAATTCTGAAGGCGCAACATTAATGTATGCCCTTGAAAAATAAGCATCTGATAATAATGGGTTCTTTTGAAGTCTTTTTTCCAGATTGCCTCCATGCAGTATGGGGATATATTTTATGTTGTAGAATAAGGCCAGTCTTGAGGAAAGATATGCAAACCAAAAAGCAGATGTGCTGTAGGTATCTATGATGAGATAATCAGAATCTTTATGCCTGATTACAGCTAGTAGCATATCAAATAGCCTTTGAAGCTTGTGCTTTTTGCAGGAATAAGATTTTACATTATAACTGAGGTCAGATAGTTTTTTAGATAAGCTTTCTATGGTGGTTATGTTTTTACCACTTTTTGACAATTTATTACCCAGATAAAGTATTTTATTTGGCATGATTTGCGTTGTTATCAAAATTTACCTTCAACAACGCCAGACCGTAAATTAGTCCCGGTGCTGCAATCCGCATGGCAGAGTGGCTTATGGTTAAAAGCCAGAAAAAGGTCAAAGGCAGGACAAAAATATTTCGTGGGTCCTTCAAGTATTGATTAAAGGCTGCCAGTAAAAGTAGTATGATACACAAAATACCAAAAAAACCATGTTCTGAGATCAGACGAGTGATTTCATTATGAGAAGCAGACAATTTACCCATTGTTTCACCGCGATAAAATTTTCCCATACCGGCACCAATACCAAAAAACGGATTGCTTTCGAACATATCTATTTCAGTTTTTAAAATAGTAATTCTGCCGGTTGTAACATCCTCTTGGATTGACCCATCTGCATTTCTGCTGGTATATTTATTGTAAACCATTTCATTGGTGGCAAAAATGGAAGCCAACCATACCATGGATCCAATACCTATAAGCAGCATGATCTTTACAATGCTCTTTGTCCGGACTACAGGTTTTGCATACCTTAAAAATCCAAACAGAAAAAGTACACACATGATAATTGCCGTAAGAACGCCACCTCTGGACAATGTCGCCAGGGCTCTAAAGCTTACAATAGCCAGCACCCCATACATGATGAACTGTAATATCTTATTATTGTAAGTTAGGAATAACCTTACAAACAAAATAAACATGCCCAGCCCTAAAACAGTTGAAACCTGATTAGGTCCGAAACCGCCCGATGCGGCAAAATTACCTTCTGCGCCAGTGACAACCTCCTGAAGATTTGGTGTGTAAAATACGACATAAGTGGTTGTTACAATTATAGGTAATAGCATAAAATCCAGTAATTTGGTATAATCCCTGAATTTGATGTCTCTGTTATAACAAAATAGTGCTGCGGCGAATAAGCATAATTCTCCACTTAGATTGAACAGAATAGTCTTTCTGAAATTATTATCGTACGATATATCCAAATAGGTCATAACAATGCCCGGCACGAGTAGAACAAGGAAAATGATGAATATATTGGCGGAGCTTTTAAAGTTGTGATAATATAAACCAAACGCAATAAAAAGGATGACCGTATATTTTCCGGTTTCATAGAAAACCAATCCTCCTGTCATTCTAAGAAATACTTCTGCTGCTGCAATGTAGCTACAGGCTTTTAGAACAACCAGAGGATCATGGGATTCCCTCATTATTTTCAATACAAAGTAAAACAGAATTGCAAGCGAATAAACAAGGGCCAAAGGTCTGAAAGCATAAATAAGAAATCCAATCAATGCATGAAATAATATAAGATTAAGGTAAGGTAACCCGGTTGGGTTTTTTAACCTTTCATTGAAAAATTTGTTTGGATTCATATCAATTTGAATTCACATGCATCAATTCGACAATAAACTGGTATAAATATCAATTATTTTATTTGTAATCAAACTCTTATTGAAGAGTTTTTCTACTTTTTCATTTAAACATTTTGCTTCGGATTCTGATTGTTCAGGGTTTGATATATGTCTCTCTATTGCATTGCTGATAGATATCTGATCCCCTAGGTTTACAATTTCGCCGTTTTCACCAATGATGTTTTTACAATCTCCAACGTCTGTAGTGACTACGGGCAAACCGGCCATAGCATATTCAACAAGACTGACCGGGAATCCCTCTGAAGTAGAAGTGAGTATACCAAGATCAGCAGCATTTAAAAAACTGTAAACATCAGACTGACTTCCATATAAAAAAACGCTTTTTTCTAGCTTGTTGTCCGCTATAAAAGTCAAAACCTTCGATGTATAGGTTGTATTAATTACTGATGATCCAATGCTATGATAGCTCAGATTAAAGCCTTTGTCCAACAATATTTTTATAGCCTTTAATGCTGTTAGATGGTCTTTTTCAGGTCTAAGATTCGCGACATGTACAATTTTATATGCATCTCTTTCACCTTGAAGTAAGTTATCACCAGTTTCTGTTTTTTGTGGTTTGATGCTGAAATTTTCTATATGACTTACATATTTGCAATTCAGGTTTTCTTCAGCCCAGACCTTTAGTTTGTTATTGATACAAATGATATGATCAAACTTAGAAGAGCAAAAGTTCAGGATTTTATTTTCCTTCCTTGATGTCTTGTACCTGTATCCATAGTGATCGTGCCAAACCAATTTTATTGAAGGAAGAAAGGTTTTAATCAAGCTGGCCAAAAAAAAGGAAGTACTATGGGCATGAATAATGTTGATCCTGTTTTTTTTGACGTAAGTATGGAGTTTTTTAAAAGCCTTGAGATCTATCGTGTTGTTTTTGTTGAGGCAATTATAGTTGACATTTATATCAATGTGTTTTTCTAAAATCCCTCCTTTTCTTGTACTAACCAGTCCCGAAAAATCAATTTTTGTTGTCAGTTGATTGGCGATTTGTACGGCCATCCTCTCGCTACCACCAGCATTCAGGCTATCGATGAGTTGTAGAACACGAAGAGGCGATTTGGACATTTATTCAAAATAAACACAAATATATTAAACGCATATATTATAGCTCGATCATATCCGTTATAAATGAACAATTGAAGAACGTATTAACCGTAGAAAAAGTTTAAAGATCACAGAACAGGCTACATAGCATGTCTTTTGAACCCACATGATTTCTCTTTGATGAATAAATACAATCAAATTAAATGAAGCAAAACTTTATAACTTTAGTGAAAAGATCAATTAAAATCATCTGTTTGATATTGGTATGTATTGGCCTTATCATATTTTTTTCGAATTTATATATCAATACATCAACAGATGCCAAAACATTTTCAAACCCCGATGATATACTTTAAAATAAAGTTGGGATGGTTCTGGGAACTTCCAAATATTTAAGCACAGGCCATATTAATCAATACTTTAAATTCAGAATAAATGCTACTGTTCAATTATACAAGAGTGGTAAAATTGATTATATCATCGTAAGTGGAGACAACGGCAGTAAGTATTACAATGAACCTGTAGATTTTAAAAAAGAACTTATTGCTGAAGGCATTCCGAAGGAGAAGATATATTTGGATTATGCAGGTTTCAGAACTTTAGATTCTGTAGTCCGGTCTAAGGCAATATTCGGTCAGGACAGCATTACCATTATCTCTCAGCAGTTCCACAACCAAAGGGCTATTTTTCTGGCTTCGCACCATGGCATCTTTGCTATTGGATATAATGCCAAAGATGTTTCGGGTAGAAGTGGATTAAAAACTAAAATCCGGGAATATCTTGCACGAACCAAAGCGGTAATCGATGTCATATTTGATGTAGAACCTAAGTTTTATGGAGAAAGTATTGAAATCAAATAAATACATCTAATACCAAATACACCATAAAATAAGACAAATAAATAGTTTCTACTTGTCTTTCTCTTCGTTAAAAAAATAAACCGTAGCTCTGCTACGCTTGATTTTTTTGCCTTGATTAAGCCTAAGTATAATTCAATTTCTTTTTATCTCATTTTATAGTCCATTTGGTATAATAATAAAGCTCACGAGATTCGAAAAGCGTGCAGAAAAGACCGCTTCTGAAAATGTTGAAGAAGTCAAAAAGAAATATCTATTTTACAGAGATTATGTCAAAGGAATGTTACATATCAAACTAGATACATTTAAAATACTAATTGAAATAACAATGTCTGCTTAAAGTTGTGTTTTGAGCACCTCCCAAACATTATCAGTTACGATCTCATATCCTTTTGCAGTTGGGTGGATACCATCATACTGATTCAACTCCGGATTACCAGCAACGCCTTCCAGTAAAAAGGGGATGAGTTCAATATTGTATTTTTCTGATAATTCCGGGAAAATATTTTTAAATTCTGCTGTGTATTCCGGTCCCATATTCGGTGGAATTTGCATGCCTGCAATAATAATCTTCGTTGCTGCATCATTTTGTTTCACAGCTTCAATAATATCCTGGAGGTTTTGTCTGGTTTCTGATAAAGGGATACCTCTTAGTCCATCATTAGCGCCAAGTTCTAAAACAAAAATGTCTATGTCCTGTTTTAAAATCCAATCTATTCTGCCTTTTCCGCTGGCTGTCGTATCGCCACTAAGACCTGCATTTACTACCTGGTAATCGTAACCCAGAGAATCTAATCTCTGTTGAATTAAAGCAGGATAAGCTTCTGATGAGTCAAGACCATAACCTGCTGTAAGACTGTCCCCAAAGAACAATATGACTTTAGAATCTTCGCTTCCAGAGGTCTGATCATCGTTTTGTTCTGTGGAATTTTTTTCATTTGAGCTATTTTCTTTAGCTTCATCATTTTTGCTTTTTCCACAGGAAATGACAGAAATTATAGCCAATAGCCAAAACAATCCTCTTAAGCTTCTCATAACATCGCAATAAATCATCAAAGTGTTTTTTTATTTTGCAGGTGCAATTATTTGATATGACAAAGATATTAAACGTATCTCACCTGGAGAAAAGTTACTCCAGTGGTGATAAAACATTAAATGTTCTACAGGATATAAGTTTTGATGTTGAGGCTAGAACAACTTTTGCCATTGTAGGTCCTTCAGGAAGTGGTAAAACAACACTTCTCGGTCTATGTGCAGGATTGGACCGCCAGGATTCGGGTTCAATTGAATTATGTGGACAGGAACTTTCAAACCTTAACGAAGATGAAAGAGCATCATTGAGAAACCGGAAAATTGGTTTTGTATTTCAGGATTTTCAGTTAATCCCAACGCTGACTGCTCTTGAAAATGTTTCTGTACCCTTGGAGTTAAGGGGTGAGCCTGAGGCCGGTACCAGAAGCAAATTATTGCTGGAAAAAGTCGGCTTAAAGAACAGAATAAATCATTATCCTTCACAATTATCTGGTGGTGAACAACAAAGAGTTGCTCTGGCAAGAGCATTTTCCACAAGGCCGGAAATCCTGTTTGCCGACGAGCCAACAGGTAACCTTGACGCTGAAACAGGAGAGAAAGTAGAGAAATTACTTTTTGAATTAAATCAGGACTTTGGAACAACACTGGTTATCGTCACTCATGATATAGAGTTGGCCAATAAAACTCAGCATATCTTAAAACTCAAAGGTGGCAGAATAGCTGAAAATTTAAAAACACCTACACATGGCTAATAATTCAAAAGCTGATCTTTCATGGCTTTTAAAAATGGCCTGGCGTGATGGCAGAGCCTCAAGCAGAAAGCTTGTTTTGTTTATGGCCTCTATAATATTGGGTATTGCGGCGGTAGTGTCTATACAGTCTTTTGGAGATAATTTAAAAAACAATATTGCAAACGAATCCAAAGCTCTCATGGGAGCAGATTTTAAAATAGACAGTAATTATCCACCTAACGAGAAGGTTCAAAGCATAATGGATTCACTGGGTGGTTATCAGGGAAGAGAAATTAACTTCTTGTCCATGGCGCTTTTCCCGGGAAACAATTCTTCTAAATTATTACAGGTCAGAGGAATTGAAGGTGATTTTCCATTTTATGGTGAAATAGAAAGTGAGCCAGTTGATGCTGCAGAAAGATATCAAAAAGAGAAGGGCGCGCTTGTGGATGCAACAGCAATGTTGCAATTAGGCGTAGAAGTAGGAGACAGTATCAAAATTGGCAAGGTGATACTGCCAGTTATTGGGAAACTCAATAGCATACCCGGCAGTACAGTAATTTTTAGTTCTATTTCTCCTCCTGTGCTTATTCCTTACGATTATATAGAAGCTTCAGGATTAATCCAGACCGGAAGTAGAATAGACTATGAGTTTTATTTCAAAAACCCTGGTATAGACCTGGAGAAACTGGATCAAAAAGTCGATCCTGTTCTGGATGATGAGCAAGCAGACCTTGATACGCATACCTCTACCAGCCAGCGTCTTGGAGAACGCTACGACAATTTCGGTAAATTTCTTAATCTTGTGGCGTTTATTGCTTTACTGCTGGGTTGTGTTGGTATTGCCAGTGGCATGTATATTTACATAAAAGAAAAACTAAAAACTGTCGCTGTACTAAAATGTTTAGGTGCGAGCAAGAAACAGACATTTTTGATATTCCTGATTGAGGTTGCATTTATAGGTCTGATTGGAGGGCTTTTAGGATCTGTACTTGGTGTGGCACTTCAGCATCTGTTTCCCTGGCTGTTGCAGGGTTTATTACCGGTTGAAGTCGAAATAACTTTGGCCTGGTCTCAAATCATCTTTGGTATTGTTTTAGCTGTTGTTATTTCTGTACTCTTTGCGCTGTATCCACTTATTGGAACGCTGTTTATTTCACCCTTACAAGCCTTGCGGGTCGTTAAAAGAAATACTGTAAAATCAAGAAGAGCATTCATATTTGTTTCTTTTGGCGTACTGATATTTCTTTTTGTCTTCTCTTTATGGTTACTGGAAGAATGGGAGTATGCACTTGGCTTTGTTGGCGGACTATTGGTGACCTTTTTAATTTTAGGATTACTCGCAAAATTATTTATGAAGGTCATTAAGGCTTATTTCCCGAATTCCTGGGGATTTGTACCCAGACAAAGTTTATTGAATCTTTTCAGACCTCAAAACCAGACCTTGACCTTAGTACTTTCAATTGGTGTAGGCACATTTTTGATAAGTACACTATACTTTACCAAAGATCTCATACTGGCCCAGGCTGAGCTGGATGATCAGGACAGTAGTCCCAACATTATACTTCTCGATGTTCAGAAAGAGCAGCGACAGGAACTGGTAAAGACCATACGTGATAATGATTTGCCTGTTCTAAGAGATGTACCTATTGTAAGCATGAGAATTCACAGTATAAATCGGAGAACTGTAAATGAAATAAGAAGAGATTCAACTTCAACCATTAATGGTTGGGTTTTGAGACATGAATTCAGGACGACTTACAGAGATTCGCTTATCCTGTCTGAAAAAATAAGAGAAGGAGAGTGGGTTCAGAAAACAGAAGCTAAAGGAATTGTACCCGTTTCCGTAGGTTATAATTTTGCCCGTGATGCCAATATTAAACTAGGGGATGAGCTTACATTTAATATTCAGGGTGTTCTCTTAAAATCTGTGGTTCGCAGCATAAGAGATATTGACTGGACCAGAATGGATTTGAATTTTAATATAGTTTTTCCGAAAGGAGCAATTGATGATGCTCCACAATTCAGAGTAGTTACGACTAAAGTTCCTGATAAATTTCAATCTGCAAATTTGCAACAGACGCTCGTGACAAATTTTCCAAATGTTTCGATCATCGATTTAAGACAGATGATCACTGTAATTGAAGATTTACTTTCAAAAATTACCTGGATCATCAATTTCATGGCCTTTTTTAGCATCCTTACAGGTGTTATTGTGCTGCTTGGCGCTATAAGGACCAGTAAATACCAACGAACGCGGGAAAGTGTTTTATTGAGAACGCTGGGCGCAAAGAGTAAACAAATTTTAAATATTAATGCCTTAGAATATATTTATCTGGGTGTTTTAGGAGGATTATCCGGTGTTTTGTTATCCTTATTGAGTAGTCAGCTATTGGCAATTTTTGTATTCAAAACAGCATTTGCACCATCCATAGTACCCTTTTTGATATTATTCCCGGGAATTGTATTGTTGGTGCTCGTTATTGGCTTAAGTAATAGTATGGATATCATTAAAAAACCACCTTTGGTAGTCTTGAGAAAAGAGACTTAACAAAAGTGGTTATATAGTTTAAACAGGATTAAAACTTATAAATTTAAGTTTAAATCGTAAATGAACTTTATAATTTGATCATCAATTTTCAATGACCAAATCTATTTTTGTACTTGTAGCGCCTATTATACTTAACGGCCAGCCGTTTTGCTGATCATCTCTGATATAAATCAGACCTTTTTTTCCTGTTGCCATATTTTGGAAACCAAATACCTGGGATTCTTCAAGTTCAATCGAATCAGGATCTAATGTTTGTCTTCCTCCTATGCATGTACCTTCCGGAAATATTCCATGTGGAGATAAAAGAAAAGAACCACTATTAAAAAAAACTTCAATATTAGCAGGGTCATCTACAGCTTCGTCAAAATCAGTTTTGGTGAGATTTGTAGAATAATACAGAGTTTTTACAGCGTTGTCCAGCCATGGATTATAGTAGTCATCCCAATACCATTCTTGAGAACGTGCTATTGGATCAAAAAACCCCGGCCCATCATAATCGTAATTGTAGATGTACGTTATATCAATTTCATCAGAAATTTGTTGCGCCTGATCTGAATTGACAGGCGTGGTCATGCTTCCATTAGTAGAAAAATAAGCATTCTCAGGCGTGAAAATTAATTCTGTAAATACCTGTACGTCAGTTGTATTGCCGCTATCTGTATTGGTGGTTGTTTCGTCATTACTTTCACAAGAGGTTAAGAAAATCAGTGAAATGGATAAAAAGATAATTTTAAGTTTCATAATGTTTTTTAAGGTTGTTTAAATGGATCAATTTTTAAAAAGCCCCTAATGTATTGATTAGGATTATATATTTATAATTGATCTTATATTTAATTATTAATAATAGTATTCGCTATTTCTTTAAATTAAGATTTGAATTATCTGATTTTTTTCTGTTGATATTATAAGCGGCAGAAACTCTATTTTTACTTACTGGTCCGTATTTAAATAAATTGTGTATTGATAGAGACTATTTTTAAAGTTTAGCTCAATTGAATAGGAATGACCGAACATATTTTTCGTATTCACTTTTTTATACAGTATTACATCTTCGGTTTGATCTATATAATTGTTGTTATCTTCTTATTTAAAGCCGGTATTTGAATGTAGAGAACTCCTTGATCGTGGTCATATTGTAATTACACATATAAGTTATACCGTTAATTTCCAAATATATTTCAAACAATTTTATATGTTTGTATTTGCAGATGCTAAGCCCGTATTCATTCCAAGTTTGGAATTTGGGACGCCATCTGTTTTTTGATATCTATGGCTTTTCTTCCAGAAATAGGTCCATCTAAACTTTCTGATTGGTATCTATGTATACTTTTTTTATTTTCTTTTTGTTTAATCTTACTTTTTTCCTTGTTTAGCTTCTGTTTTTGCTTAGCATTGATTTGATTTTCTTTATCCACCTCTGCGTCGAATGGCTTTTTTGATTTCAATACACCAAAAATAATTCTTAATAACTTATGCATAGCCGCTCCAATAGCTTGATTATACTTCATCCCTTTAGCTCTACATCTAGCATAAATATCTTTTAGAGGATCATTACATCTCACTCCTGTTTTTGCACACATAAACAACGCTGCACGCATAGTTCCTCTACCTCGTTTACTCATATGATTACCCCATTTGCCATCTCCGCTTTCTTTAAATGTAGGATGCACGCCAAAATATGAAGCTATCTTTTTTACATTATCAAACCTATTTACACCATCTATCTCAAGGGCAAAGGTCACAGCTGATTTTAGGCCAACACCTGGAATAGTGATTAGTAGTTCCACTACTTCATTATCTTTGTATAGGTTTATTAAATATTTTTCTTGAGTATCGATTAAAGTAAACTTGTGCAAAATTTCTTTGGCTGTTGTTGCTATTAAATGAGCTTTACCAAGATTTACGTTTCTACTATTTTGTTTAGCTAATAATTTTAGCTTGTCAGCCTTTTTAGCAGATATTCCTTTAATTTTTAAAATGCCACCTTTAGATCTAGAGACTGCAGTAGCTGTTGTATAAGTTTCTAGTAATCTTAGCAACCAAAGGGGAATGCCATTTTTACAAAAGACCAAAACCTCCGGAAAGCTATCATAAAGCCATTTTTCTAATTGATTTAATAATTGGGTTCTCTGTTTTATAAGCATACGTATGCCTGTTAAAATATCTCGACCTACTTTATATTCTTCATTGTATTTATGCTTTAAACCATAGTCTACATATTCTTTAAATTTACTGATATAAAGCGCTATGTTTTCTGCGCTTACTCTATCTGTGATTGTACGTCTTAATTTAGCATCACCTGTAGATTTAACTACTTTAGGGTTTAATCGAGTTACAAAAACTTTATGCTGGCTTTGTAAACCTTTTAATAAATAGTACCAGTTATTTTCATATCCGCCAGTACTTTCTACACCACAATAAATACTAGCCTTTGTCTCTTTAAGCCATCTTTTTATAAGATTAGTAAGCTGTTTACGACCCTCTTTATTATCTGTGAGTTGAAAACATTTTTCAATAGGATCTCTTTTAATATTTAAAGGAATAAAATCAGCATAGCCTTTACTAACGTCAATGCCTAAAAACACATCTTTATCCATAAATTAATTTTTACTAATTAATACAAATCAAGCATCATCCATCCTTATAAAATACGGTTTCATGAACCAAGTTATACCACGAATTCAACTTGACATAGGAGAAACTCGAGGACGATATCTAGGTATCAAGGGGAGATCCTCCTTATGTCAAAGATGATTGATTATATTTACATATTCTAATAAAAAAACAAACATATAAGGGGATATTTTCGCTACTAGTATCCTCCCTTGCCTGTGCTGAGCATTCTAAGTTAAAAACAAGAAATTTAACAAATAATTTAGACCTCTGCAAAAATAAGATTTCTAAATAACACTCTCTTATATGTTTTCGTGACGCTGCCGCTGAGGCTCATTTTAAAAACAATTCGATTTTTTAATTCTCTTTGTGAAAAGAAAAATCAAAT
>CAJXVZ010000076.1 GCA_913062845.1 uncultured Psychroflexus sp. | reverse complement strand
TTTACGAATCAAAAAGTTTTTTGGAACAAGCTTAAATGCAGTTTATACCCAAATATGGATAGCTGTCTGTGTATATTTGCTCGTGGCTATTATGAAGAAAAGATTGAAATTGAACCAAGAACTTTACACAATTCTACAGATTTTAAGTGTTTGTGTTTTTGAGAAAGTTCCTGTAAATGAGCTATTTGAAAATAAAAAATACAGAAGCATAACTGATGATAGTTCTAATCAATTGAATTTGTTTGACTTATAACCGGACAGTAGTGGAAAACTATGATTACTGAGTGCTTCGATAATATTCGGCAAGCATTTATCGGAGTATAAAATTACCTTAGCGCCTATTCTAAGTAAACTACTTTTATTTAATCTGATTACCTGAATTTAAGAGTAAACTGGTTTTATGCTCGTTTCATGTTAGCAGTTCGACATGTCTTACAGTGGGCTAAGTCGAACAGCTCACTATAACATCTGTCGCAAACCATCTTCTTCTTTACCTTCGACTTGAAGTATTTTAATACATCTGCGTCTAGTCGCCATTGTTCCGATTGCTATCGGAAGGCATACGACAGACTTTTTCAGCAGGCCCTATGTATGAAATTAATATCCTATCGCCTTTTCATCACCTCTTGGGTCTGCTCCACCTTCTAAATTTCCATTCGGTAATACAAGAATGGCATTGACTTTCCCAATTATTGTAGATTTCTTTTCAACAATACGATATCCCAAATTTTCCAGCTCCTTTTTTATTTCATTATCAAAAGAGTCCGGTTCCATGAGTATTTCGTCGGGTAGCCATTGGTGGTGAAATCTGGATTGGTTTACAGCTTCCTGCATACCCATATCAAATTCATGAACATTTAAAATGGTTTGAAGCACACTTGTAATGATAGTTGATCCTCCCGGAGAACCCACAACCATATAAAGATCTTTACCTTTTTCAACAATTGTTGGTGTCATCGAACTTAGCATTCTTTTTTCAGGAGCAATCTGATTGGCTTTTGCTCCAACTAATCCAAACATATTTGGTACACCCGGCTTACTGCTGAAATCATCCATCTCATTATTCAGGAAAAACCCCAATTCCGGCACATAGAGCTTAGAACCATATGCACCATTTAAAGTTACAGTTGCAGAAACGGCATTGCCAAATTGATCTACAATCGAGTAGTGTGTTGTCTCCTGACTTTCATTAAAATTTATATTTCCATAGCTTAGATTTTTTGAGCTTGTAGCTTTTTCAAAATTAAAATCTTCCATTCTAACTTCCATATATGCTTTATCAATAAGTGTGTGAACAGGAATTTCAACAAAATCGGGATCGCCTAAAAAATGACTTCTGTCGGCATAAGCTCTTCTTTCGGCTTCGACAATGACCTGAATACTTTTTAAACTGTTATGTCCGAACTTATCAATATCATAGTTTTCAATACCGTTCATAATTTGTGCTAAACAAATACCACCACTGGACGGTGGTGACATGGATATTATCCTTAGATCATCATATTGGAAAGTGATTGGTTTGCGCCATTTGGCTTTGTAATTTTCTAAATCTTCAAGGGTGATGATACCACCTTTAGCTTGGATAAACCTGACCAGTTTTTTTGCAATTTCACCTTTATAGAATTCATCTTTGCCATATTTAGATATTCTTTCGAGCGTACTCGCCAAAGCTAAGTTGGTTATAGTATCATTTTCTTTCCAGTCATTACTCAATGGAATGTGCTCATCATTGGCTGATATGAAAGCTTTTTGGTATTTCTTAAGCCGTTGTTCCTGCTTTTTGGTGACCACAGTTCCTTTTTTGGCTAGTTGGATAACAGGCTTTAAAATGTCTTCTATGGGTAGAGAACCATATTTGTCATGTACCTCAAACATTCCGGCAAATGTTCCCGGAACACCAATAGCCAAGGCGCTTTGAGTACTTAGTCAGGGAATAATCTGCCCTGTTGAATCTTGATACATATCACGGTGAGCAGCCATCGGGGCTTTTTCTCTGTAATCCAAACTCCCTATTTTGCCATCATTGGTTCTGAAAACCATAAACCCACCACCGCCTAGACTGCCGGCAAATGGGTAGGCAACATTTAATGCCATTTCGGTAGCGATCATGGCATCAAAGGCATTACCGCCTTTTTTCAAAATATGAATACCGATTTCAGAAGCTTCCTGTCTTGCAGAAACCACCATGGCGTTTTTAGACACTTCACCCTTTTGGATTTCCGTTTTTTGACAAGAATATAATAGAGCAGATGCTATTAAAACAAAGATAATTCTCTTCATAGTTTATTATTTAAAAGAAAAAACCTCTAATTACGGTAATTAGAGGTTTTTAATTTATTGAAATTTATTAAGATGTTCTCTTAATTGACTTCTTCAAAGTCTATCCTTCGACGTTGCTCAGGACAAGCTATTTGACTTCTTCGAAGTCTACGTCTTCTACGTCATCTTTGGAATTTGAGTCACCTGAAGCTTCAGCTCCGGTATCAGCACCAGCTGCGCCTCCTTGCGCCTGTTGCGCTTCAGCCTGAGCTTTATACATTTCTTCAGAAACTTTTTTCCACTCTTCGTTAAGCTTATCAAGAGCCGGCGTAATTTTTTCCACATCACCGGTCTTATGAGCTTCTTTCAATTCTTCAAGAGCGTCTTCGATAGGCTTTTTCTTATCTTCTGGTAACTTATCGCCAAATTCTTTCATCTGATTTTCTGTCTGGAAAATCATAGCATCGGCTTCGTTGAGCTTGTCAACTTTTTCTTTGGCTTTTTTATCTGCTTCGGCATTAGCCTCTGCTTCTTTTTTCATTCTGTCTATTTCCTCTTCGGTAAGACCGGAAGAAGCTTCTATTCTTATATCCTGTTTTTTACCGGTTGCTTTATCTTCGGCACTTACGTTGATAATACCGTTAGCGTCAATATCAAAAGTTACTTCAATCTGAGGCGTTCCTCTCTTAGCAGGAGGTATACCGTCTAGGTGAAAACGACCTATTGTCTTATTATCTTTCGCCATTGGACGTTCTCCTTGCAACACGTGTATTTCAACACTTGGCTGGTTGTCTGCAGCTGTAGAGAAGATCTGAGACTTCTTTGTTGGTATGGTTGTGTTCGCTTCAATTAATTTCGTATTAACACCACCCATGGTTTCAATACCAAGAGATAACGGTGTAACGTCAAGAAGTAATACATCTTTAACATCACCTGTTAATACACCACCCTGAATTGCTGCACCAACGGCAACAACTTCATCCGGATTTACACCTTTGCTTGGTTTCTTACCGAAGAACTTCTCAACAGCTTCCTGAACTGCAGGAATTCTTGTTGAACCACCAACTAAGATGACTTCGTCTATATCATTTTTACTTAGACCAGCTGACTTCAAGGCTTTCTCGCATGGTGCTATGGTTCTTTTAACCAAATCACCAATCAACTGTTCAAATTTTGATCTTGACAATGTTCTTACCAAGTGCTTAGGGCCGCTTTGCGTTGCTGTTACATAAGGTAAGTTAATTTCAGTTGAAGAAGAAGATGATAATTCTATTTTTGCCTTCTCAGCAGCTTCTTTTAATCTTTGAAGTGCCATTGCGTCTTTTCTAAGATCAATATCTTCATCTTTAATGAACTCTTCAGCCAACCAGTCTATTACGACTTCATCAACATCGTCACCACCTAAATGCGTATCTCCGTCAGTCGATAGTACTTCAAACACGCCATCACCTAATTCAAGGATAGAAACATCATGTGTACCACCACCAAAGTCAAATACAACAATTTTTTGATCAGAACTTTTCTTATCCAAACCATATGCTAATGATGCAGCAGTTGGCTCATTAATAATTCTTCTCACCTTAAGACCTGCAATTTCGCCAGCTTCTTTAGTCGCCTGACGTTGAGAGTCATTAAAATAAGCTGGTACTGTAATTACCGCTTCTGAAACATCCTGTCCCAAATAATCCTCTGCAGTTTTCTTCATTTTTTGAAGAATCATTGCAGATAATTCCTGAGGAGAATATAATCTACCGTCAATATCTACTCTCGCTGTGTCATTTTCGCCTTTTTTAACTTTATAGGCTACACGATTAACCTCTCTTTCAGATTCTGAAAATTTATTACCCATAAATCTTTTGATAGAAGCTATGGTTTTTTCAGGATTGGTAACTGCCTGTCTTTTTGCAGGATCTCCAACTTTTATTTCTCCACCTTCAACAAAAGCAATTACGGATGGTGTTGTTCTTTTTCCTTCTGAATTTGGAATTACCACAGGTTCATTTCCCTCCATCACGGAGACACATGAATTTGTAGTACCCAAATCTATACCTATTATTTTACTCATGATTAATTTTTTAATAATTTACTATTGAAGTTTCAATCATTGTGCCATCAGAAAACTTATGACAGGTTGTCAGTAGACTGTGTTAGCATGACTTGAAAAATGAAAATTACCCGATTAGTGTTATTTATAACACTAGTTCCTGCCCAATTCGAAGGGTACTGTTTTTTCGAATAGAATTTGCTTTGCAGATTCTTGATATCGATACATTGTATCTTCTGGAGATCTTATAAAGTGTATCTCCCCTTTTTACGACGTACACCTGTTGTTGGATACCTTCGCTATTCTCAGCTTCTTCACGGGTTGCATAATACTCAAATTCAGTTTCTCTTTTTGAATTATGTAAAAATGGTGTAACGTAATCTCTCGTCACCCAAAAATGGGGTTTGTTTATTTTATGTTTCTGATCAAAAGAAAATAAATATTCAGGATTGATGTGTTTTCCTTTATAAAGTGTTTCTAAATGTAAATGGCTACCCTTGGAATTGCCAGTATTACCGCCTTTGGCAATGACTTGTCCTTTTTTTACGATATCGTTCACCTTGACTTTGTATCTTGATAGATGGGCGTATACTGTTTCCAGCCCATTGTAATGCCTGATTATTACGGTTCTTCCGTGGCCGGAATGGTAGCCAACATATCGAACTTTACCATCCAGCACAGCGTAAACTTCGTCACCGGTAATCAAATCTATGTCAATACCTTTGTGAGCTCTTCCCCAACGCCATCCATACCTTGATGTTATCACATAATCTTTTGGTATAGGTGAAGCGTAAAACACATCATCAAAACTTATTTCAAATGGAAATTCAACAGTAACATTCTTATAGGGATTAAATTTTCGATTGTCCCAGTTAGTCGTTAAAAAATGTTTTTTAATACTGTCTTTCCTTATAGAATCTTTAATTACATAAGCCTTTATGGAATCCAGGCTTATAAACGGCTTTTGCTGTGCGTGTGTTTGAATATAAAAAAATATGATTATAAAAAATAATTTTTTCATACTGTAAATTAGCTTCCTTAGATTTTATTTATTCACGAAAACGCTAAATCTTAAAATTTATTGCCAAAAGCATAATTTCAAAACTTTATTTCACGTTTAGTTCTTTCTGCAAAAATAATAAAATGAATGAATTGATGGATTTTGAGTTTATACCAAAAAATTTTGGATGTGTATTAAATCAATAGATAATGGTCCTAATCGTCAAATAGGAAAAACTGAACCTTACTTTAGTTTAAAATCATAATAAATAAATACAAAATACGCCTATTCTTAACATATTCAGAGATTATAATGATATTTTTGCGAAAAATAAAATAAGAATATATGACAGTTCATGATATCCATAGTTCACAGGAAGCAATAGATTTAGAACACAAACACGGCGCACATAATTATCATCCATTACCTGCTGTTTTAAAAGAAGGTAAAGGCGTGCATGTCTGGGATGTTGAGGGAAAAAAATACTATGATTTTCTTTCAGCCTATTCAGCTGTTAATCAAGGTCATTGTCATCCGAGGATTGTTAATGCCATGACAGATCAGGCCAATCGTATCACCTTAACCTCAAGGGCTTTTCACAATAATGTACTTGGCATTTTTGAAAAATATGCGACAGACTATTTTGGATTTGATAAGCTTTTGCCAATGAATACCGGTGCAGAAGCGGTCGAAACGGCTATAAAAATATGCAGAAAATGGGCTTATGAAAAGAAAGGAATAGATGAACATGAAGCGCAAATTTTAGTTTTTGAAAATAATTTTCACGGAAGGACAACTACTATAATATCCTTTAGTAACGATGAAGGTGCCAGAAAGAATTTTGGTCCTTATACACCTGGATTTTTAAAGGTTAATTACAATGATCCCGACGCTTTGGAAGAGGTTTTAAAGAATGAAAAAAACATCGCAGGTGTATTAATTGAGCCGATTCAGGGTGAAGCCGGTGTTTATACTCCTGACGATGATTTCATACCTCAGGTAAAGGCTTTATGCAATGAACACGAAGTTTTGTTTATGGCAGACGAGATACAAACCGGCATTGCCAGAACAGGAGCATTATTAGCGGTTTGTGGTAAATGTAATTGTCAGGGTCATTGCGAACAACAGGCAACTTACTCGAGGCCAGATATATTAATTCTAGGTAAAGCTTTATCCGGAGGTGCTTATCCGGTCTCTGCAGTTTTGGCAGATGATGAAATCATGCATGTCATCAAACCTGGCCAGCATGGCTCTACCTTTGGTGGCAATCCCGTAGCAGCAGCAGTAGGAATGGCAGCACTCGAAGTTGTAAAGGATGAAAAGCTTGCTCAAAATGCCAGACATCTGGGCCAGTTATTCAGAGATAAACTGAATGAATATATAAAGGATTCAAATATTGTTAATCTGGTACGTGGTCGTGGTTTACTAAACGCTATTGTTATCAAAGATACTGAAGACTCTTCAACCGCCTGGGACATTTGCGTAGCTTTAAAGGAAAACGGTTTGTTGGCGAAGCCAACTCATGGCAATATTATTCGCTTTGCACCGCCATTAGTTATTAACGAAGAACAACTTTTGGATTGTGTAAGAATTATTACTGAGACATTGAAGGCTTTTGAGAAATAGCTCTAATGCGAGAGAAATATTGCGAAATTTGCGGTAAAGAGTTTTCAACCATGTATCGTATTCGATATAAAGAGCCGAAAGCCTGGGTTTTTGTATGTGAAGGCTGCTTATTAAAAGTTAAACCCAATAATCCACACTATCGTTATGGCGGAACCTGGAAAAAGTAAATTTTACAACATGCATTAAACTTTCAGAATAAATGAGCTTTGGTGCAGGACACATAATGGATATGATCAATAGGATGAAACAAAATCGTTCTATGCGTCAATCCGGTAAATTTAAAGATAACAGAGACGCTATAAATGCAAAAGCAAAATCCTACCAAAGACCTGAATTTAAAAAAGTATCAAAAGAAGAGTTAGAAGCCATTAAAACCAAAATTCAAAGTCAAGCCGCTGAAGAAAGAAAAAAGAAAATCAGATTTTATATTGGTGTTGCTATCAGTTTTGTCATACTATTTACGATTTTATTGATCATCATAAATTGATGAAATAATCTATCCGTGATACCCTATTTGAATAGCAATCATCTCATCACACTTTTTTATTGGCAGTTTCTAATAAGCTTTGGCTATTCTAATTAAAAATCAATCTTTTAAAACGTTTAATGTAAGTGATTTCTAAGCCTTTTATTAGATGTTCGGTATGGAAAATTAATTTTTGCAGGATTTTTATTCATTTAATTAATGAACAATAATATTCAATAACAAAAATCTAACCTAACTTTAGCTTGTTTAGGATTTTTAAAATTTACTTTTGCATTTCCAATAAAAAGAAATGCTCAAAGCCTATATTTCAGAATTTCCTAAAAACTTTAATCTTGCTCTGCCTATTATGATTGGCCAGATAGGGCACGTACTGGTTGGGCTAGCCGATAATGTGATGATAGGTCAGTTAGGTGCAGCACCTTTAGCTGCTGTTTCTTTGGGGAATACTCTTGTGTTTTTTGCATTGTTCATTGGCATAGGTTTTAGTTTTGCCATAACACCACTGGTTGCTGAAGCCGACGGTGAAGAGAATTTCACCAGAGGCCGTAAAGTTTTTCAAAATGGTCTGGTGATGTGCACCATCAACGGTTTATTGTTGTTTACACTGATTTATTTTATAAAACCTGTTTTATACAGCCCGGTTTTGGACCAGCCAGATGAAGTTGTAGAACTGGCTTTCCCTTATTTGAATATCGTTGCTTTTTCATTGATTCCTTTAATGATATTTCAGGGTTTCAAACAGTTTGCAGACGGACTTTCATTGACCAAATACGCCATGTATTCAACACTTATTGCCAATGTGCTGAACATCGTGTTAAACTATTTCCTGATCTACGGTATTTGGGTTTTTCCGAGGTTAGAAGTTGAAGGTGCAGCAATTGCAACCTTGATATCAAGGTTTTCAATGGTTTTTTTGATCATTTTTATTTTAAAATCGAGACAAAGCCTAAAACCTTATTTTTCTAAACTCATTCAGAAAATTGATAAGGTAATTTTTAGAAGACTTTTGTCTCTGGGTTTTCCTACAGCACTACAAATGCTTTTTGAAGGTGGTATCTTTACAGCATCTGTATTGCTTGCAGGTTCATTGGGAACAAATGCTCAGGCGGCTAATCAAATAGCTTTAAATCTGGCTTCTATGACATTCATGGTTGGCGTAGGTTTAGGAGTTACTGCTACAATTAGAGTAGCAAATCAAAAGGGTAAAAAAGATTTCCCACATATGCGATTCATTGCGCATTCAATATTCTTTCAAATTCTGTTGATTGAAATTGTCTTTGCTTTGCTTTTCGTTACGCTAAAGAATATTTTACCGGAAGTATATATTGACGATGCTGAGGTGATCACCATGGCCTCCCAACTATTGATAATCGCAGCTTTGTTTCAAATCAGTGACGGTCTTCAAGTTGGTATACTTGGTGCACTGAGAGGTCTTCAGGATGTTAATGTGCCGACATTTATTTGTTTTGTCGCCTATTGGATGATAGGATTCCCGGTGTCATATTATTTTGGGGATTCAGAAAGGCTGGGAGGCAGTGGTATTTGGTTGGGTTTATTAGCAGGATTAACGGCTTCAGCCTTACTTTTGTACATACGCTTTAATAAAGTTTCGAGTCGCTATATAAAAAGTACTAATTTTGCATAATAATTTTATACTATGAAATATCCCCGTTTTTTGATAGCTGATAACACTGAAAGTGATTTTATGTATGTGATTCATACCGAATATCCCAGGTTTATTTTGAACATCAACAATGATGAACTGGAGTTCTGGGAATCTTTTGACGATGATGAAATGAAGGGCGAATATGAAACTTTAGTAAAAGAGGCTTTTGATTTTTACGATCAAGAGATTGAAAAATACGATGAGTAGATGGAAACTTTAGTTGAACTTGATAAATCGCTTTTTCTTTACCTCAATAACCTGGGCTCATCGTTTTTTGATCCTTTTTGGTTATTCATTACACATAAATTTTCATCAATTCCGCTTTACATTTTTTTTGTCTACTTACTCTACAGAAATTTTGGACTTCAAAAGACCATCACCGCCTTGGTTGTCGTGGCAATAATGATCACAATAACTGATCAACTCTCTATGTTTGTCAAGCATTCCGTAGAAAGGCCTAGACCATGTCGTGAACTCAGTATTGAAGGTTTAGGACGCTTTATAACCCGATGTGGCTCGTATGGTTATTTCTCAGGTCATGCCACAAGTTCTTTTGCTCTGGCAATTTACCTGGGGTTAATCTTTAAGAGGACTTATAAATATTTTTTTCCGGCCATTATCATTTGGGCACTGTTGGTATCTTACAGCAGAATTTATGTTGGTGTTCATTACCCGGGTGATGTGCTTACTGGTATGCTTGTTGGCTCTATGGTAGGCTTTGGTTGTTATCATTTATTCAAATTGATAAGCAAGCGATTTATAAAACCCAAACCTGCTTAGAAAGGATAGTTTATACCAAAATTAAATACCATATTTCTGAAATTATAATTGGTAAACCATTTTCTGCCCTGTAATCCCGGATTGTAGGTTTTAAAGCCAAAATCCAATCGGATAACAAAGAAACTGATATCATATCTAAATCCTATTCCGCTGGCAACAGATAGTTCTCTCAGGTCTTGCAGACCGTCGAATGTAGCTGCAGGGTCTGTCACATTATCCATCAAGTTCCAAATATTTCCAGCGTCTACAAACAAAGCAGAATTAAGGCTGCCAAACAGATTAAATCTGTATTCAAGATTAAAAGATAATTTAAAATTTGCTTCATTAAAATCATTGACGCCATTTGTTCTTCCTGGTCCAAGATCATAAGGTTGCCAGCCTCTGTTGTCATTAGGTCCTCCACCAAAAAAACTTCGTGCAAAAGGTATAGATTGTGAGTTGCCGTAAGGCAGTGCAAAACCGCCAAAAGCCCGGGCTGCGATTATATTTTGGTTACCCAAATCCCAGTGTTTGATGTAGTTAAGTTCAATTTTTGCATATTGAGAGAATGGTACATCAAACAATAAATAGTTTCCATTTTCATTTCTGGTGAGATCCAGTGAGGTAGACAGAAGCCTCATCAGGTTACCCACAACTTCAAACCTGGATCGGAATTGATAGAAATTCTCGTCGTCAATATTTTCTCTGGTCGTGTAATCAAAACTGTAATTGCTTGCTATAATGAGGTTGTTTTCAGTCAATCTTTCACGGCGTTCCACAACAGAATTAAAGATTTGCCTGTCTTCTGAATTTAAAAACAATTCATCGTTTTCTACCTGATTTATAAAGCCATCGGTTCCCGAAGGAACTCTTAAATTCCCATCATCATTAAAAAATTCCGGATCAACATCATCTGGATTTTCCAGAGCGATGTCATTTAAATCTCTGTAAGAATTTGTAAAAATATTGAAGTAGTTATCGACATTAAGATTGTTCACAAACTGAAAATCTATCAACGAAAAGCTATTGGTAGTTCGCCGGTTAGGATTCCATGTGTAGTCAAGATTTACAGTATGATTTACCCTGTCCAATCCGATATTCCGCTGAGTATTAAAGCCGTAAGAAACCCTGGTAAAAGGTTGCATATTTTTCTTGATGAATTTTACTGAATAGGGGAATATGATCTTTGGTAAACTAAGGCTCAGTTTACCACCAAATTCGTTGATGTTAAAAAACTGATCATTGCTACTGGCAGCCTCTCTTGAAGATCCAATATTACCTCTAAAGGATAGCTCAAGAATATCTGCAAGCTTAAAGGCATTTCTGGCAAAAAATGAAGCATTCAAACCAATGCCAAAATCCTGTACGTTGCTTTGAGAAACTTCAAAATTGGGGGTAAATCCGAAACGTTTTTTTGGCGTTAAAAAAATATTTGCAATGAGGTTATCTTCTTCAGGTGTTCTAGGGTCTTTTTGGTATTGAATGTTAGGATATTCAAAAACCCTAATATTAGAAAACCTGTTGTTAGTGTAGGTCCTGTTAAGTTCACTGTACAATTGTCCTTTTTCAATAAATATCGCATCTGAAAGTATTTTAGGACTGATTTTGATTTTGTCTTTTCCAAAAAAAACTTTATTCTTATAGTGCACAGAATCTCTGGCAATATAAGTCGAGTCCTGATCAGAGTAATCAGTAAAAACATTCACTTCACTAATTTTGTGAACCTTGAAAGGCACCTGCAATGTGGTGTCAAATGCTTTTACTTCTCTGTTTTTGATGACATATTCTACATTGACCTTATGTGGTTTCTCTATAAGGGTATCCGCTGTAAAAGTCAGGTATTCTTTGTCAAAATTGAATAATCCGTTGTTTCTAAAGTAGGTTTCTATCCGTTTCCTTTCTTTGCTGAAATTTTCTGTATTGAATTGCTCTGAAGACCTTATGAAAGACTTGTTTTTGATAGAATTATACATAGAGTCCGCGGCTTTGGAAGCGATATTGTAGCTAATGCTATCAATGATATATGGAGTATTGGGCTTTATTCTGTAGGTTACACTGGCTTTTTGATTTGCCGTATCTCTTTCAATAACATGGTCCACCTCGGCATTAAACCAACCTTTGTTCCAATACCATGTTTCCAGTTTTTTTTTGGATGTTTCTATTTTTTCGTTGGATAGTTTGCTTGGTGCTTGTCCGTTTTTTTTGAGCCCTTCATTCAGGTTAACGTAGGTTTCAGCCAGGTTTTTTAATTGTTTTTCTGATAAGAATGAGGTTAGTCGTTTTTCTCTTTTCGGTTTTTTGGTTAACCAATTGATAAATGTAGAGTCCGGATCTGGTTTTGCAATGTTGTAGACATATAGTTTTAAGGGAATTCCAAAGAAGAACTTTGAATTCGGTTTGAGATCAAGATACGGTTCAAGGCTGCTGCCCGAAAGTGAATCAATGCCTGTTTCTATTTTATTTTTTACTAGTAAAAATTCGTTTTCTGTAAGTCTCTTGGTGGAATCACAGGCAACAATTATTATAAGGATAACAAAAAGAAATGATATTTTTGTAACGTTGTATTTCAATACTATAAATTAGATTTTAAAATCTCATAATGCAAAGCATAAGCAAAAATCAACAAAAATTAATTAACAGCCTAAAATATAAAAAATACAGACATAAGCACGGCTTATTCGTTGTAGAAGGCATAAAGGTTATCAAAGAATTTCTAAAAAGTTCCTACACACTTCACAGCCTTTTCAGTATAGCCGATATCTTTACTATAAAGCATAGCAATCTTCAAATCATATCACCGAAAGATCTTAAATCGATAACATATCAAACAAGTCCGGAAGCTGCGCTGGCTATATTCAAAATCAAGGAAAATAAGCCATTAAAGCTTAAGAATTTAACACTGGTGTTGGATGGTGTGAGAGATCCGGGTAATCTTGGTACCATCATTAGAATGTGTGATTGGTTTGGTATTAATAAATTAGTTTGCTCTAAAGATTGTGTGGATTGCTACAACCCAAAAAGCGTTCAGGCGAGCATGGGTTCGCTCACAAGAGTAAAAGTGTATTACGAAGACCTGCCTGAGATTTTACAAAAGAGTCATTTACCAATTTATGGAGCAGATATGGGAGGTGAATCTGTTTACACTTCAGCGCTGCCTAAAGAAGCGATATTGGTACTGGGAAGTGAATCCCACGGCATTTCTGAAGAAGTTAAAAAACATATTCAAAAGACCATAAGCGTCTCTCAATTCGGAAAGTCAAGACAAACTGAAAGTTTGAATGTCGCCATGGCAGGATCAATTTTACTCAGTGAGTTCAAAAGAAGAACTATTGAAACATAAAATTGATAAAAATACCTCTGGTCGCAATACGATCAATATTGCCTGTCCAGGGACTATTTGGGTTATTATCTGGAATAAGCTCATCATTGATGGCAAATACACCTTTTATTGTAGGTGTAAATTTGAAGTATTCTAAGTAAAAATCTATCCCAAAACCTACCTCATAAAAATAGTTGGTCGTATTTAGCCTGAATTGGTTCGCAGAGTTATCGTCAGGATTATCCTGATTACTGCTGAGATTGTGTCCTATTGCAACGCCACCTGTTACAAATGGTTTAAAATTGTTTAAACGTTTGGTTGAAAATTTTAAAACCAAAGGCACATAAACATAAGCTGAGCGTGTTTCTCTAATGCGTTGAAGATCTTCCTCGAATCTGGTAAATTCAAACTCTCTGTTTGAAAATATAACTCCGGGTTCTAACCTTAGATCAATATAATTATTCAATTTCACGTTACCCAAAAGTCCTACATTAAAACCAATATTTTTTGTAACTAGTATAGGTTCAGCCTCTTCAAAACGGTCAATTTTAAAGTCCAGACTGTTAAAACCCAAATAATAACCCCAGGACCAACGTCTTTGTTCCAGGTAATTTCTGTTATTCAATACCTTTTCTTTATTGAAAAACCCTTGAGCAAGGCTGTCTGACACGCCAAAAAGTATGATAAAAAAAAGTGAAAATAGTAGTTTCATAGATTATTTTGAAGCTATATAAATGGTTGCTGCCCCAAAAGTCTGGGGAAAATCTTTCACGTTTATAAACCCGTTTTTCTTCAAAATATTGTTGAAAGCTTCTCCAAAAGGAAAAACGGATGCACTTTCACTCAAATAGCGATAAGCACTTTTATCTTTTGAAAACAACTTACCAATGGTAGGGAGAATAAATTTACTGTAAAAATTGTAGCCCTGTTTGAAGGGAAACTTTGTTGGATTTGAAGTTTCTAAAACTACAAAGACACCATTAGGCTTAAGCACGCGTCTGATTTCTGAAAGCCCTTTGTCTAAATTCTCAAAATTTCTCACCCCAAATGCTACAGTTATAGCACCAAAAGTATTGTCGTCATAAGGTAAATTTTCTGAATCAGCCTGCACCATCTCAATCTTGTCTTCAAGGCCTTGTGTTTTAATTTTTTTGCGACCAACATCCAGCATTCCTTTGGATATGTCTATGCCAACTATTTCAGGAATATTTCGCTTTGCCATTGCAATAGCCAGATCACCTGTACCAGTTGCAATATCAGCAACTTTTTCAGCTTTACTTTCTACAACTGTATCTATGACCTTTTTTCGCCAAGACTGATCAAGCCCGAAGGAGATTACGCGGTTGAGTCCATCATAGTTTGATGATATGTTGTCAAACATGTTCTCAACTTGTTTTTTCTTCTTGTCTTTTGAGTCTTTATAAGGATTTACAGACTTGTGCATCTATATTTTTTTGCAAATATAAGCTTTCATAAATTCCAATATCATTTATTGATATTGTTTTTGAAAGCCTTAAGATATTATAGGATTATTGATATCAAAAAAGAAACAGCCTCAAGACCTGCAAATTCTGCTATTCTGAATTCATTTTAGAATAACAAGAATTGTGTTTGAAAGTTCATTACAGAGTCTAAAAGGAGATCAACCTGTCAGAACAAAGGTTTTGACAAGTCTAATTTTAAAATACAGCGAACTATTTAATACTAATATCTTAATACTGATTACTCAATACCAATCATCGTTTCAATGTAAAATGTGCTTTAAAAATACTGGGAGACATGGTTGTAGGTTCTATAAACTCTACTCTAAACCAGTAATCCTGGCTAGGCATGAT
>CAJXVZ010000075.1 GCA_913062845.1 uncultured Psychroflexus sp. | reverse complement strand
ATACCTATTCTGATTTTGGGATTCATCTTCTTTTTTGGGGCAATGTTCTGTATTTTTAAAGGGATCATGACTATCGTCAAGGCGGTTTTTGAATAATACTAATCAATAATATCAACTTCAAATTCACCTTCGGTAATCAGAATGATATTATTATTGAAGGTAGCCACATCAAATTCGAAAGTCCCGGTTAAAACACCTGTATCTGCATTGAAAGTACTTATGGTTATATCACCTGTTTCAGGCATGGAGAAAAACGTAGATTCAGAAATATTACCAACTGAATTCACAAAGGCTCCTGAATATAAATTCATGGCTTCATCATTCTGAACAACAGGATAAGAACCCGGAACAGGAGGATTTGGCAGTATTAAAAAAATCTGTTGTTCTAAATCAGAAAAAAAAGAAAGCTTTAATTTATCAGCACTTAAAGTATCCACTTGAAACTGGTTCCCGGTAAAGTTCTGTCCATCAAGTTTTGCTGTGGCATAAATCACATCTTCAGGTATATCATCTTCAACATCCCCTTCAACCGGAGCCTCCTCCTCAATATTGTCAATAGTGAATTCAACAGGTTCATTGGAACATGAAAAATTCAATAAAACTGAAAAAATCACTAAGGCTAAAGTAAATCCTGATCTCAAAATTCTTGTATTTTGGTTAAAAATACATAAGAAGTGATCTTAACCTCAATGCCTTAAGATTTTTTTAAAATGAGGCTAAGTTTATAAATACCAAAAACAAAACATAACAGCAAGACCAGAATAGCATACCTGACATTACCTGTATAATGAGCTATAGCACCATAAATACTCATCCCCAACACAATACCTATTTTTTCCGTCACATCATAAAAACTAAAAAATGAGGTTGTATCTGTTTCCTGTTCGGGAATATATTTTGAAAATGTAGAGCGCGACAAACTTTGGATTGCACCCATGACCAATCCTACAAAAAAAGCAGCTATATAAAATTGTATTGGTGTTTTGATAAAGAACGCATAAATGCAAACCCCAAGCCAAATGATATTTATACCGATAAGTACTTTTTCGTTTGGATGAATTTTTGTGAGCCTTGCTGCTATTGAGGCGCCTAAAACAGCTACAATCTGAATTAATAAAATACTAATGATCAATCCTGTAGTTGCATCTCCGCCAGGCCATTGTATTTCTTTTACCCCAAAGTAGGTCGCAATAAGCATGATGGTTTGAACAGCTATACTGTACATAAAAAATGCCCCAAGAAAATTAGTAAACTTCCGGGATTGTTTTATTTTACTATAAACGCCTTTTAATTCTCTGAAACCTGAGAGGAAAACAACTCTTAAAGACTTGGATTCATCATTCTTTACCTGAGGCAGATAGTAAAAACTATATTGAGCGAATCCAATCCACCAGATACCGGTCAAAATAAAGGACAATTTTGTTGGTAGGGCTTCACTCTCAAAACCGAATGTATCGTAAAACAATATCATTATGAGACAAAGCACTAATAATATCACACTCCCAAAATAACCCAAAGAAAAGCCTTTTGCACTGATTCGATCTTGTTGATGTTTGTGAGCTATATCAGGAAGATAAGAATTGTAAAACACCAAACTTCCCCAGAAACCAATCAGTCCTGTAAAATAACAAAGTAGCCCAAAAAGCAAATTATCAAGATCGAAGAAAAATAAACCAATGCAGGACAAGCCACCTAGATAACAGAAAAATTGCATAAAGCGTTTTTTATTTCCAAGATTGTCGGCAATTCCACTCAATATCGGACTAATAATCACAATAACTAAAAACGCTAAGGCAGTTGTATAGCTGATAAGAGAATCATTATTGATGGCATAACCCAAAAAATCGACCTTATCATTCAGCACTTTGCCTTCATCGTCTTTTATGATAGTCAGAGCACTATAATAGATAGGAAAAATAGCTGAAGATATGACCAAGCTGTAAACTGAATTAGCCCAATCGTAAAATGCCCATGCATGAAGCAATTTTGGATGCCCCTTGGATAAAATTGGCTTCATGTTTTATTATTTTTGTGAAATGATTAGTCAAATGAAGTGACACCAAACTTTCTGGCCTCAGCTTTTGCTTCAGGCGCCCACTTTTTGAGATTCTCTATTCTCGTTTCATGAGTTGGATGTGTACTTAAGAAAACAGGAGGCTGTTGTCCATTACTGGCTGCAGCCATTCTCTCCCATAATTTATAGGCATCTGTAGGATCGTAACCTGCTATAGCCATAAGCATAATACCTATTCTGTCTGCCTCCGTTTCGTGTTTTCTGCTGTATGCCATAATCAAACCCTGTGAACCTAAACCGTAAGCCATCATGAAACCCTGTTGAGCTTCAGGGCTTAAGTCAGTTTGAGACATTGCAATCGCCCCTGCGGCACCTACGACCTGAGAAGCTATGCCTTTACTCATTCTTTGCTGACCGTGATTTGCGAGAGCATGTGCGACTTCATGACCCATGATTAGCGCAACGCCTCTCTCGTGTTCTGCTACAGGCAGAATCCCGGTATAAAAGGCGACCTTGCCTCCAGGCATAGCCCATGCATTTACAATATCGTCATCAATCAGACTAAACTCCCAGTTATACTCCTTTGTATATCCTTCGTAACCATTAGCATCCAACCATCTTTCGGCGGCTACTTTTATTTTATTCCCAACCCTTTTGATCATTTCTGCCTGTGCGCCCTCATTCACGACATCACTTTCCTCCAGAACCTGATTATACTGCTGAAAAGACATAGGGATCAATTTATCATTGGAAACCAAGGCAATAGTATTTTTACCTGTGAAAGGATTGGTATTACAGTTTACCAGCATAAGAACTGAAAACAAGATTATGGTGAATTGTTTAAATTTCATTCTTAAAATTTTATAATCAAAAATACAAATTAATATGAATTCTACAGATATAAAAGTTTGACAAGATCAAATTTATAAGTATTTGAAATTATTTAAGTTAGCAAAAAAATAATTAACACTAAAAAAAGGTATTAGACCAAAATAAAGCTTATGTTTGCACTTTATTAATTAATTATTTTTATATTTTTATGGAAGGTACAGTTAAATTTTTTAATGAGTCAAAAGGTTATGGATTCATTACAAACGACGAAACCGGAAAGGACATTTTTGTCCACGTAACAGGACTTAACGGCGGAACACTTGAAGAAGGTGATCAAGTTGAGTACACTGAAGAAGAAGGCAGAAAAGGCATGAACGCTACAAATGTTCGTGTCCTCTAAATAATAATGATTATTTTATGTTTTTCTTGAAACGCTGTTTTTGACAGCGTTTTTTTTATATCAAAACTTTACAGAATTTAAATTCTAATTTAAATCAGCCGCAGTATAAATTCATGAAAATACATATGGTATTATCAACATGGATATAGACCACCTTAAAAGTTGAAATGTGTAATTCACTGTAAAATTTTTATATTATATGATTTAATTATTTTGTGACTGCATATCAAAATATATTTACTTTTTTGTAGAACCTGGTGCAGAGAAATGCAGAATTAAGTTGTAATTCTCTATACTTTCGAATTCTTATCGAGTAGAATATTAAATTTAAGTTTTCTATAACAAACATAAACCGCTGTTTATGTGTTTTTGGCTTCATATTTGATAAAATTATTATGAACTTAAAATTAAATTCCTATGAAAACTATAATTTATTTATTATTGATTGCTGTGCTTACAACGAGCTGCGCAGTTGTGAGACCAGGAGAAGCAGCCATGAAACAAAAACTTGGTGAATTGGATGACAAAGTAGCTACACAGGGTACCATCTGGTATAACCCTTTTACAACCAGAGTTGTTAAAGAATCCATCCAAACATTAAACCTGGAATTGTTACTGAGTTTACCAAGCAAAGAAGGTCTAAGTGTAGCCTCTGAAATTTCAATTTTATACCATTTGGAAGTTGAAAAGGTTCCAAGTATTCTTCGGGAAATCGGACCTAACTATCCTTCTGTGATTACAAATGTATTCCGTTCCGCTGCTGCTGATGTTTGTTCTCAATTCTTTGCCAAGGATATGCACTCGGGCAGAAGAGCAGATATTGAAGAAGAAATTAAGGCCAGAATGGACGGAAATCTTAGAGAACAGGGTATTGTGATTGAAGCTGTTCTACTTAAGAGTATCCAACTCCCAGCTGGTTTGTCCAGGTCTATTGAACAAAAACTTCAGGCTGAACAGGATGCTATGAGAATGGAGTTTATTCTTCAAACAGAAAGGTTAGAAGCCCAAAGAAAAATCATTGAAGCTGAAGGTACAAGAGATGCCCAAAAAATACTGGCTGAAGGTCTTACACCAGCTATTATAAAAATAAGGAGTATTGACGCCTTTAGAGAATTGGCCCGTTCAAATAACAGTAAAGTGATCATTACTGATGGCAAAACACCATATCTGATTTCTGGTGAGGAGACAATGCCTCAGCAATAATGCACTTGAAGCATAATTGATAAGAAGCTATTTCAAAACCTTAATTTTGATAATCTGTAACAAAGCATCGTTAGTTTCAGATTCTAAAACAAGCTGGAAATAAACAGACTAAAATTCTGAAATGAATTCAGAATGACCAGTAACTAAGGCTTTGAAATAGTTTCTTTTATTTTCTTGAAAAAGTGAAGCTTAACTATTCCTTTAGTTCATCTTTTTCCCATATCCCTTCTGCGATAAGCTTGCCATCTTCATCATAAAACTTGCCGGAGCCATCCCGCATATCTTTTTCCCATTGACCAACATATTTCTGGCCATCTTCAAAAACATAAGTCCCATAACCATCTCGTAGATCATTCTTGTATTCGCCTTTGTACGAATCTCCATCGTCCCAGTAAAATTTTCCTTTTCCATGCCTCATATTGTCTTTCCATTCACCTTCGTACCTGCTGCCTGTTTCCAGAATAGCAATTCCAAATCCATTTGCCATACCATTTTTAACCTCACCGATAAAATGAAGCCTCTTACCTTTGGTTGTAGAAAAAGTAAGATAATCCCCGAATGATCTGTTTGACTTATCGTAGGTTAAAGAATCAACTTTCTTTTCAAGATAATACACATCCACTTCTGTATTTACCAAAGCAAGTTTTAAGCTATCAATAATTGAATCTTTATCCTTTAAAATAGAATCTAATGTCGATTTTAAAGCACCTTCCTTTCCTGAGACATTTTGGTATTTCTTTTGCAATCTGCTTATTTCCTTAAGCAACTTGATCCTTAATCCGAGGTCAGAATTATAACTTTTACCTGTCTGGTTCTCAATATCAGATGCGAGTCTTAAAGCATCAGCATATACTCCCTTTATAAGCAATGAATCCATTTTGTCTACTAATGAGTCCCTTCTTTCAAGAGTATTATCATTTACGACAACTTGTTGTAAATCATTATCATTTGAGGCTTTTACCTCTTTATATAAATAAATCGTAGAAACCAAAAAAGCAACTGCGAGTATGTATCCAAAATAGGTTTTAAATGTATTTCTCATGATATATCATTAATCTCTGAAATGCACTTCAGGAATTTTACTTTTTGCTTTTCTCAGGTCCGGCGAGAAATAAAGATGCATTCTTATTGTCCAGGACTGGTTGAAAACATCAGGATTATTTAAGGTTTGACCAAAAGCATACATCCCGCCTATTGCCGCAGTGAGCCTTGGATTAAAAATGTAACCTAAACTGGTATGAAGTCTAAGGTCTTCCATTGGACTTCCAACTACGTCTCTTCCACTTTGCATGATCAATTCTGCTTCCGGACCAAGATACCAGGTATCTGAAGTAATTTCCTGATTATTTAAAGGAATTTTTACGCGAAACATATACCGCCACCTGTTTCTGAAAATATACTCATCATCTCCGCCAAAACCTTTGCTCCATCTGTGTTCAATTCTAAATCTGTGATAGATAACAGAATTGTAAAAGAAATTAGTAAACTGATATTGATGCCAGATTCTATACTCAGGCAAAACAACATCACTGTTACTATTAAAATTTAACCTCACCACGCCTCCCAGAGTTACGTTGAAATTATTATTTACAATATAACCCAAACCATGACGGTTGTAGATTTGGGACATCTGCCCAACAAACGGCATTTCATCATTGTCTGTAAATCTGAAGTGGGTTTGAGCAACCCAGAAAAATTTTTTATTTAACCTGATGTTACCATAAGTATTCAACCAGTATCTTGTTCTCAAATCTCTAAATTCAGTTTCGTCCTGAGCAGTATTATCCGGATTTTGCGCTATTGAAAAGTTCGTTAGAGCAAAAAACATTGACAGAATGATAAACAATTGCTTTGTTGAAAAGTTCCTGGACACCATGATAAAATTAAGCGGGCAAATATAAGATTTAAACCTTTTGTTTTTAGTGTGTTAATAAAATTTAATGTGGACACCAAATCTTGACCAAAAAGATTTTTTTAAAATTAAAAAAGCCTAAGCTGTTTTTGAACGGCTTAGGCTTAAAAATTTAGTTTTTAAATTGACTACATGGTAGTTTTAATTGCTGCCTGAGCAGAAACCAATCTTGCAATTGGCACACGATAAGGCGAACAGCTTACGTAATCCATACCGGTGTTATAGCAAAACTCGATAGAGCTTGGCTCACCACCGTGTTCACCACAAATTCCTACTTTAAGGTCTTTTTTGACGCTTCTACCGCGTTGAGTTCCAATTTTTATCAATTGGCCAACACCTTCCTGATCAATAACTTCAAATGGATCATGTTTAAGGATACCTTTTTCGATGTAAATTGGTAAGAACTTACCGGCGTCATCTCTGGAATAACCATAAGTCATTTGGGTTAAATCGTTTGTACCAAATGAGAAGAAGTCGGCTTTTTCTGCAATGGCATCTGCCATAAGGGCTGCCCTTGGGACTTCAATCATTGTACCTACCAGATATTGGATGTTGTCATTTCTCTCTTCAAAGACAGCATCAGCAGTTTTACGGATGATCTGTTCCTGAGCTTCAAATTCTTTCACTGTTCCAACTAACGGCACCATGATTTCAGGTAGACAAACTATACCTTTTGCTTTAAGATTGAGCGCAGCTTCTATAATGGCTCTGGTCTGCATTTCTGTGATTTCAGGATAAGTATTACCCAAACGGCAACCTCTGTGCCCTAACATGGGGTTGAATTCCTCTAATTCAGACACCTTGTTTTTCACAGCTTGCAATGAAATATGCATTTCATCTGCCAAATCTTTTTGAGTAGCTAACTGATGAGGCACAAATTCATGTAATGGTGGATCCAACAATCTAATTGTAACAGATTTACCATCCATCACTTCAAAAATACCTTCAAAATCTGCACGTTGCATTGGCAACAACTCCTTTAAAGCTTGTTTTCTACCCAGAGTTGTATCCGCTAGAATCATTTCACGCATGGCTTTGATTCTGTCCAACTCAAAAAACATGTGCTCTGTTCTGGTTAACCCAATACCTCTGGCTCCAAAATTTCTGGCTACTCTTGCATCTTTTGGCGTATCAGCATTTGTACGGACTTTTATTTCAGCATACTTATCAGAAAGTGCCATTACCTCCGCAAATTCGCCACTTAATTCAGGCTCCATGGTTTCTACTTTACCTTCAATAATGTTTCCGGTTGAACCATTCAACGAAATCCAGTCACCTTCATGATAAACTTTATTACCAACTTTCAGGCTTCTTTCCTTATAATTAATTTTTAAAGCGCCTGCCCCGGAAATACAACATTTACCCATTCCCCTTGCAACAACGGCAGCATGTGAAGTCATTCCACCTCTCGCCGTAAGGATACCTTTAGCGATATTCATTCCTTCAAGATCTTCTGGTGAAGTTTCAATTCTGACTAAAATGCTATGTTTAAATTTATCAGCTTCATCAGCAAAGAAAACAATCTTACCTGTTGCAGCACCTGGTGAAGCCGGAAGTCCCTGAGCAATTACTTTTGCATTTCTTAAGGCGATAGGATTAAAGACAGGGTGTAATAATTCATCTAGCTTTGTTGGTTCTAGTAGCATTAAGGCTTCTTTTTCATTAATCATGTCTTCTCTCAATAAATCCATAGCTATTTTTACCATAGCTGCACCTGTACGCTTACCATTTCTGGTTTGAAGGATCCAAAGTTTACCATCCTGAATAGTAAATTCCATGTCCTGCATATCACGGTAATGTTTTTCTAACCTGTCCTGATACTTATTGAGTTCATTAAAGATTTCCGGCATTAATTCTTCAAGTGAAGGATAATTTTCTCTGCGGTCGGCTTCTTCAATTTTGGCCAGTTCTGCCCAGCGTTTTGACCCCAGTTTAGTGACTTGTTGTGGTGTTCTTACACCAGCTACAACATCTTCACCCTGAGCGTTTATAAGGTATTCCCCATTAAAAACATTTTCACCAGTACCTGCATCTCTTGTAAAACAAACGCCTGTACCTGAATTGGTTCCCATATTACCAAATACCATGGCCTGAACGTTTACTGCAGTTCCCCATTCGGCTGGGTAACCGTGCATATTTCTGTAATAGACAGCTCTGTTACCATTCCAACTGTTAAATACAGCGATTACAGCACCCCAAAGCTGATCCCATGGGTTTGTCGGAAAGTCTAGTCCGGTTCTGCGTTTTACAGTATTCTTAAAATCATAAACCAAATCTTTAAGATCCTGAACAGAAAATTCTGTATCTAAAGTAATACCTCTTTTGTCTTTGAGGTCTTCAATAATTTCTTCAAATGGATCAATATCTTCTTTAGATTCCGGTTTCATTCCGAGAACAACTCCACCGTACATTTGTATAAATCTTCGGTAAGAGTCCCATGCAAAATGCGGGTTTTGTGTTTTTTCAGCTAGACCTTCTACGGCTTCATCGTTTATACCCAAATTTAGAACAGTATCCATCATTCCCGGCATAGATACTCTTGCCCCTGAACGCACTGATAGTAATAATGGGTTTTCAGCATCACCAAATTTAGTTCCCATTTGTTCTTCTATACTTGCCACAGAAGCTTCAACCTCTTGTTTGATGAGCTCTATGATACTGTCCTGACCTTGTTCATTATATTCTGTACAAACCTCAGTTGTGATGGTAAAACCAGGAGGAACCGGAATGCCAATAGCACTCATTTCTGCCAGGTTTGCGCCTTTACCACCAAGTAAATTTTTCATTGTACTGTTACCGTCTGTAGATTCACTCCCGAATCGATAGACTCTTTTTTTTACACCTTCTAAAATTTCCATAGGTTTTTATTTTGATTGATTTTTAAGTATTCTTTTTAAAATTAGAGTGTAAAAGTAAGACGACGGTTTTATTAAATAACTGATAATTATCAGGTTATAATGTTTATCAGATAATAGAGCATCTATTACTTCTAAAAATGAGATTTATCATAATTTCAGTAATTTAATCTGGTGATCTCATAATAAGATCATCAATAATTACTATATATTAGGGTATAAGTAATAAACCTAAATTATCGGATTTGATTTTCTAGTTAGTACTTTTCTGAATCAATTTTTTTATTTAAAAAATTGAAATCGTTATCGTTGAAAACTATTCTATTGTTAGAGTTTATATATTAAAATTATTGATAAATATCATTATCCTTGTCTATAGTTCCTGATACTTTTGGTGCTATAAATTTAGATCCATGAAAACTTTACCATCTATTGGTCTTGTATTTTTGCTTAGCATAGTGCCAATATTTAAATCGATAGCCCAGGACCTTCCTGACAAAATTTTTAACGAAAATGCTCAATTCTGGATTTCTACCAACAATGTTTTTAGAATCTCAGAAAAATGGGCCATTTTAAATGACATACACATCAGAAGGACAGATTTTATAGCTGAGCCCAACTTCTATTTTTTACGAGGTGGTGCGCAATATTATATAAAGCCCAACTTAAGGGTTGCAGCAGGTTATGCCCATCTTTGGTTGACCACCCAAGGCAACTGGGACGCTTTTCAGAATGAAAACAGGATTTATCAGCAATTCAGTATCTCCCAGCGTTATGAAAAGCTCAACGCCTTGTTCAGACTCAGAACCGAGCAGCGTTTCTTTAATAACATTGTTGATGGTGCTTCTCTGAACGATGACTTTACGGTGCATCGAACCAGATTTCTGGTCAGTGTTGGTTTTCCTTTCAAAAAGGGTGGAGATACACAATTCATTTTAGCAGACGAAATCCATTTGAATTTTGGAAAAAATGTGATTTACAATACTTTTAATCAAAACAGACTTACCGCCGGTATCAAACATAAAATTAATGACCACTGGTCATTTGACTGTGGTTACATGATGGTTTACCAACAGTTGGCTGCAGGTAATGTTTATAACCTCAACCATACTTTTAGACTATTTTTCTATGGCAGTTTTGACTTTAGAAAGAACAAAAAAGAACCATTTGATCCGGTCAGACACGGAGAGGAATAGGTGTCTCTAAAAAATAAAAAGCCATACATTTCTGTAAGGCTTTTTTCAAGTGGTCCCACCTGGGCTCGAACCAGGGACTTTCTGATTATGAGTCATAATTAGCAACAAAATTACCAATATTCATATATGAACAAAACATACTCAAACCCTTAATTTATAGGGTTTTATGTGATTTTATTTTGTCTTTTTATGTGTTTGTTTCGTCTTATTATGTTATATTTGTGTTACAATTGTGTTACAATCATAATCGCAAATATCATGAAAAAAGCAACAGCCACTATCTACCACGACACCCTTAGACCAAAAGAAGATGGAACATGTTCTGTTAAAATTAAGGTCACTTTCAACAGAAAACGTAAATACTTTTCGACTGGCGTAGATCTTACTCCGGATGATTTTGATAAAGTCTTTTATGGTAAAAGAAAAACAAAGGACCAGAAAGCCATCAAAACCAAAGTGGAGTATTTCGAAAAAAAAGCAGAAGATGTAATCGATAAGCTGAAGGTCTTTTCGTTTGATATTTTTAAAGAGCATTTCTTAGAACAGCGAAATGTAAATGATAGTGTCTCATTTGCTTTCGATAGATATATAGAAAACTTAAAATTAGACGGGCGCATTGGTACTGCTGTAAGTTATGAATGTGCAAAAGTGAGTATTGAAAAATTCAAAAAGGATTTAACCTTTGCGGATGTTACACCTCTATTTCTAAAAAAATACGAAAAGTGGATGCTAAAGCAAAATAACAGTATATCGACTGTTGGTATTTATTTAAGAAGCTTAAGGGCAGTTTATAACGCTCAAAATATAGATAAAAGTATTTACCCTTTTGGCGTTGGTAAAAACAAGTACACTATACCTACAAGCAAGAATAAAAAGAAAGCCTTAAACATTAAAGAACTGGGTAAAATAGTTAACTATAAAGCCAAATCAGGAAGCAAGGAAGAAATGGCAAAAGATTACTGGATATTTTTATACATGTGTAATGGCATGAATGTTAAAGACTTTTGTTTGTTGAAATGGAAAGACATCAATGGTAATATGTTGACCTATCAAAGAGCAAAAACAAAAAGAAGTCAAAGAGAAAGCAAACTCATATCTGTTGCTTTAAAAAAAGAATCTCTTGACGTCATCAAAAAATGGGGTCAGCACTCAATTGACAAAGAAGCGTTTATATTTCCACATCTTAGCAAAAACCCAAGCCCGGAAGAAATAAGAAAAGTTAGTCAACAGCTTACTGAAACCATAAATTTATTTATGAAACGCATAGCAAAAAAAGTAGGTATCGACAAAAACGTAACAACCTACTTCGCCAGACACAGCTTTGCAACCGTTTTAAAACGTTCAGGAGCGAAGATAGAAATGATTAGCGAGTTGTTGGGTCATAGTAATGTTGGCGTTACAGAAAACTACCTGGACAGTTTTGAGAACGACCAAATCCAAAAGGAAACCGATGTATTAACTTCTATGTTTAAGAAAGCTAATTAAAATGATAACTATTTACCTTTAATAGTAGTTTTGTCATAATAACAATTGAAGAGATATGATACCTAATAAAATTAAAAACTTATTTGTATTTGTTGATTTTCTACATTCTAATATAGCCAATTTTAAGCAATATGATCATATTATAAATAGTTTACAATCTTTAGACGTAGAACGTGGTAAACTTAACCCCAAAGATGATTTCAAGAGTAAAATAAAATATGACAAAATACAAGATGAAATAAGCGATAAATTTAATATCTTAAAACATAAAATAGTTACACCTATTAGAGAACAAGCAACAAGGTTAAAAATATGCGACATAGACCGTACAGAAACAGTTTGGAATTGGAACATCCAAGAAGTTAATCAGCTTAAAGAAGATTTTACCGAGAATGACGTCAAGGATATTATTAATATCAAGAAAAAATATATCGAATATCGAGTTAAAACAAATGCTCAAACATATTTTAGTCTAAGTTTTTTCTTTACCCATCTAGATGAAATACTAAAAGAACTTTTTAATTTTTTTAAAGAATCTAATGAAAATGAATTTGAAAAATTTGAAGTTAAGTATGAAAATGCATCTAGTATTGAACATGCAGTAAATCTATTTAAGCATGGTTATAAGAATCTAAACATTTCAATGAAGAGTTTAAATAAAACTTCAAATACACCTCCAGTTAAGCAAATACATCTTACGAATAATTACAACGATACCTCAAAAAATATCTACTCTAAAATACAAGATTGGTCTTTCTTCCAGATTTATGTAAACGCTGATATAAATGTTAATGGTAAGATTCACAAAAATGTTAGACAAAAAAATAATGATAGTATTTTGAAGCCAACCAATTGGGAGGAAAATAAAGAAACTTTTTTCAATCAAAGAATGTCAACTTATAACAAAAGTTATACTATAACAGAAATGATTGACCTGGAATTGGAATACATTGATAAGTTATCTATTAATAATGATAACTATAAGATTCTAAAAAGAAGATATAAAAAACTACTTGAGGATAAAAAACAGGAAATATTTTCTGAAAGGAATATTGATAACAATTTTGAGATTAATCCTTACACATTTTTTCTAGTACCTGTAAAATTTCATGATGGCGAATTGTTTACTGAGGATAGCGAACTAAATCCATCAAATTGGAAAAATAAAGTTGACGATTTTTTTGCATACAGGATGACTACTTATCCAAAAGGATACACCGAAGAAGAAAAAATTAATCTTGAAATAAAAAAATTATCCAAACTCGTAATTAAAGAAGAACAGTATGAGATTTTAAAGGATAGGTATAAAACATATTTAAACAAAAAAGTCTTACAGGTGGTTAAAGAAGAAAATAAAACAAAGCTCCCATCTTTAAAAAATTGCGTGATTATTCATTATGGATGTTCAGACTTTGAATCTGATGAGCATAATATCTTTTGGGTTGGAGCTATTCATCACAATCCTAATAAGTCATATTTCTTTGAAAATAAAGATGAAATCACGATAATAGAAAAGCTAAAAGAATTTATTAACAATAACAATGACAAAACTTTTATTCACTGGTCCATGAATTCATTTAAGTTTGGTTTCAAAGCAATAGAACAACGCTATTATGAATTAACAAAAAAAGGCATTGATTTAATGCCATATAATGAATTAGACCTCTCAGAATACTTAAAAAATAAATATGGTATTTACTATGTGCCGAGAGAAAATGGACGTTTAAATAACCTTGCTAAACTAAATGGCTTTTCAGGCATTCAAAGCGAAGTTGAAGTAATTAATGTAAATGATGCAGGCAATAGGCTAGAGTTATTATTTTCTATTGTTCAGGCTGATATTCAAAATGAATTAAAAACTAAAAGTGATAAACACTTGAAACATCTTGAACATTTAGTGGATGACAAAGTTTCTCAAAGTTCAAAATATAATTATGCTAAAGAAAAATTAAGCGAAATATGGTTAGCTGAACCAAAACTAAGCATTTGTGATTTCATTCAAAAAGGCATTGATAAAGGGATGTGGGATCAAGATTTAAACATTGTTACAGCAAGAAAAAGCCCTTTTGGTCGTGGTAAATCTATGCTTGGTAGTATCTACATTGCTTTTAAAGGCTGGTCTATAATAAGCAGTATAGACTATAAAAAAGCAGGTGAAATATTTTGTAGTGTGTTTAATATTAATATTAAGGAAACGACTAAAGAACCATTTAAAGCATTTAGTTCTGGTAACCAAAAAATAATTCATGAAATTAAACGAACTTTTAATATAAAGAATTCGTGAAAATTACTTTTAAAAAAAATATTCTTTGTGTATCTATTGATTTTATAGGGTTTTGTTTTGTTCGTGAAAATTCGTGAAAATTCCTGACTTAAATCAAATTTAGGTTTGTGGTAAATTAATACATAATTACCATGAACGAGAACCTAACCTTCAACGACCTCCCAAAAGCTGTGGCCGAGATGTACAAAAAAATGAGTACTCTCGAACGCTTGATCCATAAACACTTTAATACACCTAAAGAAGAACAAGAAGAAAAATTAATGAGCATCACAGATGCTTCTAAATTTTTAAAACTTTCAGTTCCTACCATCTACTCTAAGGTTTCAAGAAATGAAATCCCTTATATGAAAAGAGGGAAACGCCTTTACTTTTCAAGTAAAGAATTAATGGACTTTTTAAAAGGTGGACGCAATAAATCCGTGGAACAAATTGAGAAGGAAGCTGAAAACTATTTGTCTAAATTAAAAAAGGACTGAAGTTATGAGAAGCAACAACAATCCTTTATCTGATTCCCAAAGCAAAGATAATGAAAATCAAAAGATTAAAAGAAAGATCAGCCCTGAATTTGATGACTTAACAAACCCTGTAGTTATCGAAAATCATCTTAAAAAACTTAAAGAAACTAAGGGGACAGCTCATAGCGAAATATTAGAAAATTTACTCAAACAGGTAGCACCCGTAGACTTTGAAGCGATCGCTAACCCAAATGGTCATGATGATTTTAAATTAACCAATAAGCACTATACAATAATATCAATTGAAGAAATAATTGGTCTAGCTAAACAAAATAAATGGGGCTTATGCAAACACAACGATATGATTTATTTGTTTAATGGTACACATTGGCAAGAAATAAGTAAAGATTCATTTCAAAAATTCTTGGGAGATGTAGCATTAAAAATGAAAGTACCTATTTATTCTGCTAAGTATTTTAGATTTAAGAAAGAACTTTATGAACAATTCTTAGCAACGGCAT
>CAJXVZ010000074.1 GCA_913062845.1 uncultured Psychroflexus sp. | reverse complement strand
TATAACTATCCCAATCTAAATTCTCACATTTGATTCTATAATTCAATTTTCCTGATGAGTCATAATCAAATCGATATTCTCTCACCCTTCCTTCATCGTCTATTCGTTTTTCTAAAACTACTTTACCATCACTATTTAACTTTTGATGTTTATATGAAAATAAATGATCATCATTAGATGCATGATTTACTATATTTACATATTCATTGCCAGTATAGAAGTATTCATCCCTGTAAATAGAGCCGTTGTAATTTCTATTTTCTTCCAGCTTTATTCTATTTTTTTCGTCATAAACATAATTATAGGTCTCAATTAAAGTATCATTTCTTAAATACCATAAATCCTTGATTACATTTCCTTTCGTATCAAAATGTCTCTCATAATTAATAAACGAACAATTTTCTCTATGGAACCAAATTTCCTTGAACATTGCTTTAGTCAACTCCGGACTTATTATACCTAAATCACCATAGTCATCATGAATAAGATTTTCTATATCTACAATATTTTTTGGTTGGTCTTTAGCCAAAAGTTTAATGACGCTTTCTTTAATTTTTTTTACTTTTCCATAAAGACTGTCTGATGCTTGAGCTTGAATATTTTGGCAAAATTTGAAAGCGAATAGAACAAGAATTAAATTTTTCATATTTTATGTTTAACTTGTTTGAATTCATGATCATTCTTCATAAAAATAAGAATACTTCTTTAAAATCAAAAATTAAAAAAATAATTAATTGCTGTTGATCATAATATTTTAAGGTCAATTGAATGATTATTTTGATTTTAAAGTTTAGTACTTTTGTAATTTTTTAATATAATTTATTCATTTGGATATCAATTTAAATAAGGCAGCTCAATTGATCAAAGATGGAAAAGTTGTTGCTTTTCCTACCGAAACTGTTTATGGCCTTGGAGCAAATGCTTTTGATCCTGATGCCGTAGCCAGAATATTTGAGCTCAAAGAAAGGCCGTCTTTTGATCCGTTAATAGTTCATATTTCTCATTTGGATCAGCTTAATGAGCTTACTGAAATAAAAGACAGCAGAGTGCATATGCTGGCTGAAAGATTCTGGCCCGGGCCTTTGACAATGGTTTTACCTAAACATCAAAATGTTCCTGACATTGTAACCTCTGGCTTGCCAACAGTTGGTATCAGAATGCCTGCCAATAAAACGGCTCTGGATCTTATAAGTTTGTCCGGATGTCCTGTTGCAGCTCCCAGTGCAAATAAATTTGGAAGAATAAGTCCGACTACAGCAGCACACGTTAAAAAACAGCTTTCTGAAGCAGATTTTATTTTGGATGTAGGAAAAGCGACCATAGGTATTGAATCCACAATCATTAGACTAACCAATTACGGTTTCAAAATATTACGGAATGGTTTTATCACCAAAGAAGAAATAGAAGAAATTTTACCGTTTGATAATTCTATGCAATCCGAAGACTTAGTGGCACCAGGTATGCTAAAATCACATTACAGTCCTGATAAGAAATTTCTTATTTTGGATAATATTGATCACACCACAGACAAATCTAAGGCAGGATTGATATCATTTACAGGTGCTTATGAAAAATATTTTTCCAAAGTCATCAAAGTATCTGAAAGAAATGACCTAAAAGATTATGCCGTAAATATGTTTGATGCCATGCACCAATTTGAGGATGACCAGTCTGTTGAAGTCATCTTTGCTGAACCCGTTGAGGAAAAAGGCATAGGAATTGCCATTATGGATAGATTAAGAAAAGCTGAATATAACTGGCAACAATAATGAATTTATTGCTTTAGTCTGTGTTGTTCTCTTGCTAAAAGTGTATTCTTCAGAAGCATTGCAATCGTCATAGGGCCAACGCCGCCGGGGACAGGTGTAATATGAGAACATTTCTTGGAAACATTTTCAAAATCAACATCTCCGGTAATTCTATAGCCTTTTTTTCTGGAGTCATCCGGTACTCTGGTGATACCAACATCAATTACGACGGCATCGTCCTTGATCATTTCGGCTTTGAGGTAATTAGGTATACCGAGTGCCGTGATTATGATATCGGCTTGAGAAGTGATTTGTGTGATATTTTTGGTATGGCTGTGAGTTAAAGTTACCGTTGAATTACCGGGAAATCCTTTTCTCCCCATTAAAATACTCATAGGTCTTCCTACAATATGGCTTCTCCCAATAACTACAGTATGTTTGCCATTGGTTTCAACCCCGTACCTTTCAATTAATTCCAGTATACCAAAAGGCGTTGCCGGAATAAATGTAGTCATATCGAGTGCCATTTTACCAAAATTCATCGGATGAAAACCGTCAACATCTTTATCGGGATCTACTTGCATCAGAACTTTTCTGGTATTGATCTGTTTTGGTAAAGGCAATTGAACGATATACCCATCAATATCATCATTATTATTAAGCTCGTTTATTTTATCAAGAAGTTCCAGCTCACTTGTTGTGCTGGGCATTTTTATAAGAGTCGACTCAAATCCAACATACTCACAGGCTTTTACCTTGCTGCCAACATAGGTAAGGCTTGCACCATCATTACCAACAATAACAGCCGCAAGATGAGGGACTTTCTCACCTCGGGATTTCATCTTGGCAACTTCGTTTTTAATTTCTTCCTTTATATCCTGGCTGGTCTTTTTTCCGTCTAGTATTGTCATTTTGTAGTCGTTAGTTATTAGCTGTTAGCTTTTAGAGATATTAATTAGAGCTTATTTGCCTTAACTCTTTTGTTCTAAAGACTAATAGCTAAGGACCAAAAGCTAAATTACCTCATCTGATTCATCATCTGCATTAATTTTTTGCCTCCGCCACCTTGCATCATCTTCATCATTTTGCCCATCTGGCTAAATTGCTTTAAAAGTTGATTAACTTCCTGTACACTGGTCCCGGAACCTTTGGCAATTCTCCGTTTTCTGCTGGCATTGAAAATTTTAGGGTTTTCTCTTTCTTCTGGAGTCATTGATTTTATGATGGCTTCAATTCCTTTAAAAGCATCGTCGTCTATATCTACATTTTTCATCATTTTACCTGCCCCCGGTATCATACCAACAAGGTCTTTCATATTTCCCATTTTCTTAACCTGCTGGATTTGTTTCAGAAAATCATCAAAACCAAATTTATTTTTGGCGATTTTCTTCTGCATTTTTCTAGCCTCTTCTTCATCGTACTGCTCCTGCGCACGTTCAACAAGCGATACGACGTCACCCATGCCAAGTATCCTGTCTGCCATTCTGGAAGGGTAGAACATATCTATGGCTTCCATCTTTTCACCTGTACCTATGAATTTTAGGGGCTTATCGACTACAGATTTTATTGAGATTGCAGCACCACCGCGTGTATCACCATCCAGTTTGGTCAATACAACACCATCAAAATCAAGAATATCGTTAAAAGCTTTTGCTGTATTTACGGCATCCTGTCCTGTCATCGCATCAACAACAAAAAGGATCTCGTGTGGGTTTACCGCGTTTTTTATACTTGAAATTTCTTTCATCAAAACTTCATCTATGGCCAATCGACCCGCGGTATCTATGATCACTACATTTTGACCATTAGCTTTTGCATGCGCTACTGCACGTTCTGCAATTTTTACAGGGTCTTTTTCTTCCTTATCTGAAAAAACTTCAACATCTATTTGTTCACCGACAACGTGCAATTGGTCTATCGCGGCAGGTCGATATACATCACCTGCAACCAAAAGCGGGGTTTTGGCCTTTTTCTTCTTAAGAAAATTTGCAAGCTTACCGGAAAAAGTGGTCTTACCACTACCTTGCAAACCAGACATTAAAATGATACTCGGATTTCCGGACAGGTTTACGCCCTCTGCATCACCACCCATGAGCTCGGTCAATTCATCTTTCACGATTTTGACCATTAGCTCTCCTGGCTTGAGTGTCTTTAATACATTTTGACCTAAAGCTTTTTCCTTAACTGTATCTGTAAAACTTTTGGCTATTTTATAGTTTACATCGGCATCTACAAGTGCACGTCTTACTTCCTTAAGCGTTTCCGCAACATTTACTTCAGTAATCTGGCCGTGACCTTTTAAAAGATGTAAGGCATTATCTAATTTATCACTTAAATTATCGAACATGGCTTTATAATTTTAGCCACAAATTTAATGAATTGAAATGGTTATTAACAAAATGAATCGTATAAAAAATGCCCAAACAGACTGAGACAATTCCATTTTAATACACATTTCGCAAAGTTTGAAGTAACTAAAACAGAACTCTTACAAAAGGCATATACGCATTGGCATAAATACTCCTGTTCTCATCATGTATAACATCATACCTGATGCCAACTGTAACAGGTCCTGTAGTGTATCCGAATCCCAGAAATAATGCGGGATACCAATAATTATCTTTTATACTCCCATTATCAAAGCTTCGGTTTACTCTTAGTTGTTCAAATTCAGCAGAAAGTTGTATTTCAGGAACAGGTGAGGCTATTGTAATTAAACTTCCGCCATATACCAATAATTCACTATCACCGAAGCTTGAGTAGGTCAGGTTAAGTCCAATACCGGTAGAGACAAAAGGAGTAACATCATATAGGGCCAAAGGCGCAAGTGTACCACTAAAGAAGTCGTTCCCAAAGCTAAGACCAATACCACCTCCAAATCTTACATCATCAACAAAAGACTTCTGACTACTTCTGTTTAAATTTTGAGCAGATAAACTGCATATTGAAAATATGAGAAGAGCAAGGCATATTTTTTTTGAATAGGATATTATCATAATAAACTGGTTTATTTCATATTGTCAATAAATATAAGACAAATTTCAAAACTTTTTAATTAACACTTTTTTGAATTTAACTTTCAAAAAACATTAGTCTAAAGGCGTTTATATATGTTTGCAAAAAAAATTAATGCGATTATTTTATTTTCTATCTTTATTGAGCATAACCTCTCAGTTATTTTCCCAAACTCCAATTATAAATGAAATAGATTCTGATACCGATGGTGTGGATACAAAAGAATTTATCGAAATAAAAACTGATAACCCTTTCACAGCCTTAGATGGTTATATGGTAGTGCTTTTTAATGGTTCTTCAAGTGGAGGAGATGCCAGTTATTTCAATTTTGAATTAGATGGTTTTACAACAGACATTAATGGTCTTTTTGTTTTAGGCGGACCAGAAGTTTCACCGATACCGGATTTTGAATTGCCTTTAAATACAATTCAAAATGGCACTGATGCAGTTGGCTTGTATCTGGCGGATGAAAACGATATGCCAATTGGTACTGTAGCGACAACTGTAAACCTTGTTGATGCAGTTGTTTATGATACAAACGATTCTGACGATGCAGTTTTAATAAGTCTTTTAGGACTCACACAGCAATATAACGAAGGAGAAAATGGTGATAAAGATTTTCAATCTGTTCAACGAGCAAATGATGGCTCGTGGTATGTGGCCGATGCAACTCCAAAACAACTCAATGACGGATCAGGGGTTGCACTGAATGGTATTACAATTTCAAAAGATCAGGATATTTACAATGAAGGCGAGACCATGATAATCACGGTTACTACTGAGTTACCGGTAGAGAACGACGTGACTTTAAATATTGATATTTCAAACGGAAATTTCACATCGGCAGATTATACAGGCAATACAAGTTTAACCTTAATTCAAGGTAATACCACAGCACAGACCAGTATAAATATTTTACAGGATGGCATTACTGAAGGTGATGAATTCACTTCTATCAATATTTTAAACCTGCCTCCTGAATTCATCTCCAACAATAATAATGTTTCTGCGGTCATCATAGATGCTGATTTTACTGTTTCAAATTTTGGAACGCCAATAAACCCTACCTATGGAAATGTCACTAATGCCATGCCTGATGGGTATTATAACCCTATTGATGGTTTAGCTGGTGATGCTTTAATACAAGGCTTGCAGGACATAATTGCAGAGGAAGGTGTCGTAAGAGCACATACCTATGAGGATGTGAAAACAATAATTGAAGAAACAGATCAAAACCCGGAAAACAGTAATCAGGTTTGGTTGCTTTATAATGAGATTCCAAGAGGTAAGTACCTTTACCAAACGGGATCTTCTGGTACTGGAAAATGGAACAGAGAGCATACTTTTCCAAGATCAAGAGGTGGTTTTTTTAGTATTGAAGAAGATGACATGCCTACCGGAATTAACCAGTGGTGGCCAACAAATGCAGATTCTACAAGACATGCCAATTCTGATGTTCACGGTTTGAGAGCAGCTGACGCCTTAGAAAACTCATTAAGAGGTAATCAACATTACGGTCAGTATACCGGACCTACCGGTAACACAGGAAGTTTTAAAGGTGACGTGGCCAGGTCAATATTCTTTCTCGCCATAAGATATAATGATCTTAACGTCGTAGATGGATTTCCTGATGTTGACGGAGAGTTAGGGGATTTAGCGACATTGTTATCCTGGCACCAACAGGATCCACCGGATGATTTTGAAATGAATAGAAACAACATAATCTATGACTGGCAGAAAAACAGAAATCCTTTTATAGATTATCCTGATCTGGTGGACTATATTTGGGGTAACAATTTTGGGAATGTCTGGAACTTGCCTTTATCTGTAACAGATAACTTTTTGGATGATATTGTTGTATTTCCAAACCCAACTATTAACAATCAAATTAATATAGAAACCCAAAACAAAAATCCATTAAACATAAAAATTTTGGACGTTAATGGTAGAGTTGTGTTTAAAAAGGATAACTTTACAGAAAGACAATTGTTATTTGACCTCAATCCAGGTCTTTATTTATTGAAAATAAGTGATAATAACAGTCATATCTTAAAAAAATTACTTGTTAAATAAAAATGAAAGCTCTATTTACCATTTCAGCTCTGCTTCTAGCTACCATACTCTATGCTCAAAACATCAATTATGGTTTTAAGTTTGGCGTAAATATTTCAAACATCTCAGGGAATCTCGGCGAGGAGAGTCGGTCAAGACCATCTATACATATAGGCGGGTTTTACGAAGACAAAACATCTGATAATTTTGCAATTTCTGCCGAACTTCTTTATTCTCAGCAGGGGATAAAGTTTGAAGGTGCTACAAGTGCTGAAGGCTTTAACGAGTTAATTTTAAATTATGTTTCTCTTGCCGTGAACGGTAAGTTTTTTTTTAGGAGACAACTTTATCCCGGTATTTGGTCCCCAATCTAGTTATCTGGTATTCTCAGATCTGGAAGCAGATGGCACGTCAGGTAATGATATAGGGGCTGCCTTCAAAAATATAGATTATGGTTTTAATGCAGGCTTTATGGTTAGACTAAATTCTGGAATTGGTTTTGGAGTAAGATATTACCTAGGTTTGGAAGACATTGCAGAAGAAAGGTGTATATTGAGCGGATTAGAAGGTCAAAATAGGGTTCTACAGTTTTCTTTAGAATTCTTGATTAAGTAAGAGCTACTTCCCGGGATTTACGGCCTGTGTTTTTCTTTTGGTTTTTAATGGAATCAAATATCTCATTGAATATCCAAATCCGGCTCCGATAGAATTAAAATCGTTGGTAATATTAAACCCTGGAATAAAAATATTATCAAAGTTGTTCAGGTCGGATTCACTTGCTAAAACCTTAAGCTGAACATGTGCCCCGGCAAACAGATTTTTGACCAATTCTACCCGAAAACCAAACTGAAGCTCTACCCATATTGCAGACAGATTGTTGAATTCTCTGTTGACATTCTGAGGAAGCGGTTCGAATGTATTGTCAGTGGTGTAAAAATTGAATTGATTAAGGGTTTGTGAAAAAGAGGATAAACCTATCCTGGCACCACCATAAATAAGGTTTTGCATCCCAATCCAGTTGGTATAAAAATTTCGATTTGCACCAATTTTTAAATAACTTCCCTGAGCTTCAACTTTAAGATTAGGCTCATCAAACTTAAAGTTATCATTACCAATTTCAGCAGCAATATACCATTGGTCATTGTACCTAAAATCCCCATTAATCTCAAAACCGGTATAGTTGTCATCATATGAAGTTCTGGCCAGTTTAAACAGGTCCAAGCCTAGAGATACACCATAGCGTTCTTTATACACCAAACTGTCATTTTGGGCATTTGAGGAAGTAGTTCCGGTAAGAAGAACTACACTAATGCAAAATAAAAACGTGTGTAACCTGTTCATTTTCAACGTCTAATTCTTCAACAATTATACTTCTAATCCAGTTGTTTGTTAACGGTGTTTCGGGCGTTCTTATAGCACTTAATTCACTATAGACAGCTTTAAAACTGCAGGCCCGATTGATGTAGACATCATTCACCTGATAAATAAATTCTACTTCGTCTGAATTTTCAAAATTGGTGTTACCGGTATTTCTGATCAATTTAAAGTTTGTGGTATTGGCATTGGTGTTAAGCGGTAAAGCTATAGAATCTGTTGTTCCAATAGAAATTGTATCTGTTGAGCCATCAGGAACATAACTTAAGTCAACAACTGACTTGTTTTCTTCTGAATCCTCAACATCAAAAAATTCAATGATAAGTTTTGGTGTTGTAGGTGTTCCGGGAGGACATATATCATCGCGTTCGCAAGCCATGATCAAAGCCGTAATCGCAAGGACAAGAATAAATTTAATATTTTCTTTAATGATCATTCTTTCAATTTAAGTGCTACAACATTTTCTACATGATGGGTCTGAGGAAACATGTCTACAGGTCTCACTTTAATAACATCATAAGCCTCTGCCAGCATTTCGAGGTCTCTCGCCTGTGTCGCTGAATTACAACTGACATAAACGATTTTTCTGGCCTTTAACTTCAGAAGCACATTAACTACATCTTTATGCATACCATCTCTGGGTGGATCTGTAATGATGACTTCAGGATGACCGTGTTTAGCAACAAAATTTGTGGTAAAAACCTTTTTCATGTCTCCTGATACAAACGTACAATTATGGATTTTGTTTGCTTTAGCATTGTCTTTGGCCTTTTCTATAGCTTCAGGGACAGCTTCAATACCTATGACTTTTTTGGCCTGTGAAGATACAAACTGCGCGATTGTTCCAGTTCCCGTGTAAAGATCGTAAACTATTTCGTCTCCATTAAGGTCAGCATAATCTCTGGCTATTTTGTAAAGCTCATACGCCTGATCTGAATTGGTTTGATAGAAAGACTTGGCATCAATTTTAAAACTAAGGTCCTCCATTTTTTCAGTGATATAAGGCAGACCATGGTAGCAAACTGCTTCCTGATCGTAGATTGTGTCGTTGGCCTTTTGATTGATCACATATTGAAGTGAATTAATTTCGGGAAATTCAGATTTTATATAATCCAAAAGAAGTTCTCGTTTTGGTTTATCATCCTCGTAAAACTGGATCAAAACCATCAACTCACCTGTTGAAGTTGTTCTTATCATTAAAGTTCTAAGCAGTCCTTTTTGTTCTCTCACATCAAAAAATTCCAGATCATTTTTATCGGCAAAAGAATTTATTGCATTCCTTATCGTATTACTTGGTTCTCTTTGCAGATGGCAATTATTAAGATCTAGGATCTTGTCCCACATGCCCGGAATGTGAAATCCAAGCGCGTTTTTATTTTTAATATCTGTATCCGACTCAATTTCGTCCCGGGTGAGCCATCTTTTATTACTGAAAGAGAATTCCATTTTATTTCTGTAATAGTAAATGCCCTTACTACCAAGAATAGGGGTTATTTCGGGTAATTTTAGATGACCAATGCGCTTAAGGTTATCTTCAACCGATTTCTGTTTGAATGCCAGTTGTTTTTCATAATCCATGTTTTGCCACTTACAGCCACCACATACCCCAAAGTGTTCGCATACAGGCTCAACGCGAAAAGGAGACTGCTTGATAAATTCAGTAGGTTTAGCTTGAAAATATCGCCTTCTCTTTTTGTAAGAAACCGCGTTGACAATGTCGCCGGGAATAGCATTATCTACAAAAACGATTTGTCCGTCTTTAGTTTTAGCTACTGCCTTTCCTTTATGCCCTGTATCTATGACCTCGAGGTTTTCAAAAGTTTTATGTCGGTTACGTCTTCCCATTTATTCTTCTTCATCCGAAGATGTATCCTCTTTAAAGTCGGTAAAACCATTATCTATCAAAATATTATACCACTGGATAATTTTTTTGATGTCACTCTGATAAACACGGTCTTCGTCGTATTCGGGAAGAATTTCTCTGAAGTATTTTTCCAGTTCCTTTTTCGGTGATTTATGATCTATGGTCTTCTGACCTTCAGTTTGCACATAAATTTTAGAAAATATGTCTTTCAAAGGTGTTTCATCAGCATAAGTATAAATTGAAATTTCAGATAACAAACTTATGTTATTTCTCAGGTTGACCTGAATTTTTTTACCATCAACAAGAGATTGCGCTAAAATTCCACCTCTGGTTTGGGTTTTTAATTCGTATAGACCGGGTTTTCCGGATACGGAAAGGATTTTTTCAAATTCCATATAAAAATATGCTTTTAAATGTGTGTTTTATTTTTTTAATTTTGGGAATCTCATTCGGTAATCTACATTGATCTTACCTTTGGAAATACTATTCAGCTTCCCTTTGATCAATCTCTTTTTGAGGCCTGAAAGTTTGTCGGTGAACAAAATGCCCTCAATATGGTCATATTCATGTTGAATAACTCTGGCATATAAGCCATCAATCATTTTATGTTGTTTATTGAAATCCCTGTCGTAATATTCAATTTCTATTTCAGGTTTTCTGAAGACATCTTCTCTCACATCAGGGATACTTAAACAACCTTCGTTAAAATCCCATTCATTTCCTTTTTCATTAATGATTTTTGGATTGATAAATACCTCTTTTGCATTTTTTAAGGTTTCAATTTCATCTTCAGGTACAGTCTCATCCTTTGCAAAAGGAGAAGCATCAACAATAAACAAACGTATAGATTTTCCTATTTGCGGTGCAGCCAGTCCAACACCATGAGCATTGTACATGGTTTCAAACATATTGTCGATCAATTCACTAAGATTGGGATAATCTTCGGGTATCTCTTTACATTTTCTTTTTAAAACCGGATCTCCGTACGCTACAATAGGTAAAATCATATTATTAGTCTTAAAATTCAGGCTGCAAAGGTAGTGAAAGAATATTTTCTATAGCTTTATAAGCGGTTAAGATAATCCTGCAGAATTAAGGTCGCACTTACCTTATCAATTAAACCTTTGCTTTGTTTCTGTTTTTTATTCAAATGGCTTTTAGAAATAGCCTGCGTGGCCATTTTAGATGAAAAACGTTCATCTATCCTTATTATTTCAATACCAGGAAATTCCTTTTGTAAATCTTCAATAAGCCATAGAATATTTCTTTCTAAGGCCATCAATTGACCGTCCACATGCCTGGGTTGTCCTACAACCATACTATCAACGTCATTTTTTGAAATATAATCTTTCAGAAAATCCATGAGTTTTGGTGTTTCAATGGTTTGCAGACCGGAAGCAATCATTTTCAGGCTATCTGAAGCAGCAATACCAGTGCGTTTTATACCAAAATCCAGTGCCAGAACCTGAGCCATACTATAAATTTTTGCAAATATAAAACATGTGCTTACTTAAGCGGCTTATGCAAAATATTATATTTGTGGAAAATAAAAATTACAATGAAAGAACTTGAAAATTTAATCAATAAGGCCTGGGATAGTCGCGATTTATTGAAAGATCAAAATACGATTGAAGCCATAAGACAAGTTGTTGAATATCTTGATCAGGGTAAATTAAGGTGTGCAGAACCTACAGCGGAAGGCTGGCAAGTCAATGAATGGGTAAAGAAAGCTGTAGTTTTGTATTTCCCTATTCAAAAAATGGAAACCCTGGAAGCAGGTATTTTTGAATACCATGATAAAATCCCGCTTAAAACTAATTATAAAGAAAGAGATATCAGAGTTGTCCCTAATGCTGTGGCTCGACATGGTGCATATATATCCGGTGGTGTGATCATGATGCCGAGTTATGTGAATATTGGTGCTTACGTAGATGCCGGAACCATGGTAGATACCTGGGCTACGGTTGGCAGTTGTGCGCAGATCGGTAAAAACGTGCATTTATCAGGTGGCGTAGGCATAGGCGGCGTTTTAGAACCACTCCAGGCTGCACCGGTTATTATTGAAGATAATGCATTTTTAGGATCCAGAAGTATTGTAGTTGAAGGCGTTCGTGTTGAAAGAGAAGCGGTTCTTGGCGCTAATGTTGTGCTTACAGCATCCACAAAGATTATTGATGTGACAGGAGAGAAGCCTAAAGAAATGAAAGGCATTGTACCGGCGCGATCTGTTGTAATTCCCGGAAGTTACACCAAAAAGTTTCCTGCCGGAGAGTATCAGGTACCTTGTGCTTTAATTATAGGACAGCGTAAAGAAAGCACCAACAAAAAAACCTCACTGAATGATGCTTTGAGGACTTATGATGTGGCGGTATAGAATCCATCCTAACTTTCCATTTTGACTAAGCTCAATGCAACGCCAGAGGGAAGGAACTAAACTTTTTATGAGCAAACAAAATTCAAATTCAGAAAAGGATAACCGGTCTTTAGGGGGAACCGATTACAATCAAGACGGAGAGGCTTTAAAAATTCTTGTTATCCAGCAAAAGATGATAGGGGATGTGCTTGTAAGCAGCATTATCTGTGAAAATCTGAAAAAAAATTTTCCGGATGCTGAAATTCATTACCTGGTTAACAGATTTACAATTCCGGTTGTTGATAATAATCCATTCATCGACAGGTTTATTGTTTTTGAGGATGACTACAAACAAAGTAAACTCAAATTTTATAAATTTTTAAAATTAATTTCAATCTCAGGCTATACCCATGTATTTGACGCTTACGGTAAAATAGAAAGTTTATTGATCACCAAATTTACAAAGGCAAGGTTTAAGTATGGCTTCAGAAAACCATATTCAAAGTTTTATTACTCTAAAACCGTAAAAATGAGCAACCATGTCAAAACCGAAGCTGGTTCTGCCATTGAAAACAGGTTAAGGCTTCTAAAGCTCATGGACGGTGTGGAAGTTTATAATGATAAACCACAAATATATCTTACTGAAGAAGAAATAGAAAAAACCCGGGAACAATTCAAATCTTTAGATTTAAATCCTAAAGACTGTATCATGATCAGTGCACTGGGCAGTGGTCTCAATAAATCTTATCCTCTGGAATATTTGGCTGAAATTCTTAACAGGATAGTCAAAAAAACCCATAAACGCCTCATATTAAATTATATGCCTTCGCAACAAAAGCATATTGACAAATTGTTAAGCATGATTGATGGTGAAAACAGAGCACATATCGTTCAGGGGATCGTTATGAAAAGCCTAAGAGACTTCATGAAAGTATGTAGTCAATGCCTGGCCATAATCGGTAATGAAGGTGGTTCGATCAATATAGCAAAAGCGCTGAACATACCGAGCTTTTCAATATTTTCACCCTGGGTAACCAAAGAAGGCTGGAATAGTTTTGAGCAAACCTATCTGAATTCATCTGTACATTTGATAGATTTCAAGCCTGAGTTATACAACAAACCGCCAAAAAAATACAAAGACCAGTCTATTGAAATGTATAAATTATTCAAACCGGAATTGATAATACCAAAGTTGGATGCTTTCCTGGAAAAACTGAACTAAAGGTGTTTCTCTTTATTAATACCAAAAGGTGTGACCTTAATGTTATTTTTTTTCACCTTTTTCCTGATGTCTAAATTCCTTCTCAAAGACTCAGGTGTTTTATAGCCTCTGGGATGATCAAGATGAACTACAATGGCCTTATGGCGAATCTGTTTTCCCTTGATGCCATAGTTTTCTAGCCTTTCCCCAAACTCTCTGTCCGGACCACCGTATTTCATTCTTTCATCATAGCCGTTTACAGCAATCATATCTGCTTTAAATCCAGAAGAATTACAATTGTTGAAAGAAGGCTTAGTAGGCGTGATTCTATCCAGAAGAATTCTCCGGTTTTTTGAAGAGCCAAGTTTTAATGTATTCGAAAAATTCAGCTTTTCAATTTTATTCAACCAATCTACATTAAAGCAGTCCTGACTTTCTACATCTTTTTTACTAATAGTTTTGCTGGTTTTCATAGGTAATTTGCAATAACCACCGGATAAAAATCTACCTTTTTCTGCCAGCTCAAGATGGGATTCTACAAAATCATTACGTGGTATACAATCGCCATCGGTCATTATAATGTACTCGTTTTTGGCATCGACTATAGCTCTGTTTAAAATTTCCTGCCTTCTGTATCCTTTGTCTTCATGCCACAAATGCGTAATCTCTACAGGGTAATCTTTTTTAAATTGATCTATAAGCTTTTTGGTGTCTTCACCTGAACCGTCGTCTGCAATAATAATATCAAATGCATTAGTGGTTTGGTTTTCATATCCCCAAAGAACTTTTTGTAACCAGTCCGGCGAATTATAAGTACTTATGATAACTGTGGCTTTCATATAATTAAATATTCTACAAAAGTAATTGAATTGATTCTAGTTAACAAACTTCAATATCTATACTGCTATAAACGCTGTTGATTCATTGAAAAAATTTGATCGCAAAACGAAAAAGAAAAACCTAATTCCGGTTAAGATTCGTAAAATCTTTACCTTTGCCACAATGAAATTGAAAACCACAGAAGAATTAGTTGAGCAGGGTTTATATCTTCCCCTGATGGAAGCTTTTTATACTATTCAGGGTGAAGGTCATCATACCGGAACTGCTTCATATTTTATAAGGGTAGGCGGTTGTGATGTAGGTTGCCACTGGTGTGATGTCAAAGAAAGCTGGAACCCCAAAACTCATCCGCCAACTGATATAAATAAAATTGTTGATGATGCACACAAGTACTCAGATACCATTATTATTACAGGAGGTGAGCCATTAACATGGGATATGGGGCCATTAACAACAGCCTTGAAGGATAAAGGGATGAAAATCCATATAGAAACTTCCGGGGCTTATCCTATGACCGGGATTTGGGACTGGATTTGTCTGTCGCCTAAAAAAATGAAATTGCCGGAACCAGGGATTTATAAAAGAGCTGATGAACTCAAGGTCATCATTTATAATAAACATGATTTCAAATTTGCCGAGGAACAGGCTGAAAAACTAGAAACCGATGCTATTTTATATTTGCAGCCCGAATGGAGTGTAAGGGAAAAAATGATGCCTCTTATTGTAGACTATGTCATGGCCAATCCCAAATGGAAAATTTCTTTGCAAACCCATAAGTATTTGAGAATACCATAAATTAATTAGTACAGTTTTTATTATAGTATTCAACTACTGAAGCAATACCATATCTTTTAAAATAGGATTTTGTGTTTATTTTTTCAATTAAATCATTGCAATCCTTAAAAAATTCTTTTGCTATTTTTCTAAATCTTCTACTATATGTAGTCCCTATTCTTAAATTAATTGCTTTGTTACTACCTCTTCTAGAAATATAATAAGTAACTGAAGAATAATTCATAGAAAAACCACCTGTTGTAGCAGGGTTTGTAACCCCAATGTAAACATTTTCATATAAACTAACCTCTCCTTCTATAGCAATTTGTAAAAGTTTCACAGTTTCATATTCACCACTTCCAACCACTTTATATTCGCAATCAATCTTTTCTGAACCCTTATGTAGGGTAACTCTTCTTACAGCATTTTTATAATTATAAATTTCTTTTTTATTATTTTTCTTAATGATTATATCTCCATTTGACTTTAT
>CAJXVZ010000073.1 GCA_913062845.1 uncultured Psychroflexus sp. | reverse complement strand
CAAAAATTAATGTTTAACCGAATTAGCCAAAAAAAAGCTCGCCTTAACTGACGAGCTTTTTTTATTTTTCATACACCTGTTTTTTACCAATTCACATCAAAACTTACCCCATTATCTAAGGTTATGGTCGCTGTCTGATTACCATTAAAGACTACAGTAGAACCTCTTGTGACGATGTTTCCGTTAGAAAGCGTTGCAGAAAAATCAACGTCAAATGTGCCAGACACAATCTGTTGTGTTGATTTTGACACGACAATATCAGTAGACCCATAATTTAATAAGGTATTCATGCTGTTTTGGTTGCCAACATTAGATTGTATAAACCCATCTCTGGTATGGTTGGCATTATAAACCCATTCTGTCGAAGAAGGCTCAATGCCTGTAATAAAAAACACGTGGGTTCTCAACATATCTTTAGATAAATTTGGCCCATCAAATTCCAGACTTCCATTAGCTTCTGCATCAAAACTCACACTATTATTTTGAGCATCGCAATTTAATGTCCAGGTCCAATTGGTTTGAACAGACCAACTTCTGGAACCAACCGTATTAGAGTTCTCAAATCTGTTGGATACCGTTTGGTTACAATTTACGGCGCTTAAGTCCATAGCCATAGTAGCGTTTTGTTCATTTGATCTGCCCGCAGTATTGTTGTTTAAACTTTCAGCTGTGGTTTGGAGGTCTACTACAATACCACCTTCATCTACAAGAGAAGATTTTAATATTTCTTGAACCTCTTTATCAGATACAGAAGATTCAATACTTGAACTATTGTCATCTAAGCAGCTTGACATTACAAAGCTACTTAAGCTCAAAATCATAAATGTTCTGATAAAAAATTTGCTTGTTGTTTTCATGGGTTTAAATTTTTAAAGTTTATCAAAAATAAATGGATATCAACTTTTAAAATTTGTAATTAGAGTGAAGTGGAAATTTTTAGGTTTTAAACTGATATATTGATGCGTTAGTGATATTTAATAAAGTATAAATATTCCTATATCTAATAAAAATAATTTACCATTAGGATTATTAGATGCGTTTCTAACCCTAACTTTTGCATCATTTGTAAATAAATTTGCTTGATTTTCAATCCTTATAAAGCCATAATCTTTTACTGTATTTGAAAAATCTTTTTCGTATTCAAAAGCTTTCAGTTTTACCCATTCAGCGCCATTCCACAATTCAATATAAAAAGCATCATTTGTTATCATCTCGCTTGATACATAACGAAATGCTATTTTTAAAACTTCTGCATTTTGTAAGTTCATTGATGATATTTGAGAAGTCGAAGAGTCATCGCCGTTATTTCCTTGAATAGTAATGGCTTCTAAAGAAGGGTTGTAAAAAGTATTGGTTCCCATATTGCTAAAATCTTGAAATCCATCTGAAAAATCAGAATAAGATATGGTATTAAATGTTGAATTTTCATATACATTGTTCAAAAATGTAATTACTTGTTCCGCTACAGCTGTCGGTTTGTCCTCGGGGGCGTAATGTGTAACATCTAATTGCGCATGGGGCTGACCATAAGCTCCTGGAACCCTATCTATAAAATCTATTCTTGCATTAAAAATATTAGAATCTATTGATCCAAAAATGGTCATAAAGAGTTTTTGAAACCCTTCCATAAATTGCATGCATCATTGTTGGCTATGGCTTCTGGTCTATCAGGAACTATCTCGGGAAAACTCTTAATCACTGATTTATAGTTCACATCAGGATAAGGTGCGTTGTAACTATTCATTTCTAATTGACTTAAGGCGGGGTTTACTTGGCTAGAGATTACATTGCCTACGGGAACATCTGGGTTATCTCGTACAAATTGTCTCCAATTCAGGTGAACTGGTGATATGAAGGTTCCGTCTGGTAAACTGGCATTTGCATTTATGAAAGCATCAAACCTATTGGGGTAGTGTTCGTTCATTAAACGTATGCCTATCGGTGTTCCGTAATCATGTCCAAAATACTTACCTGTCCCAACTCTAAGTTTGAATCTATTTGTTCAAACAACTGAGCAACCCATTTTACATGCTTGTCATAAGTATAATAATCTAAATTCACAGGTTTGTCTGAACGCCCAGTACCCATTAAATCTATTGCAATTGTTCTATACCCAGCCTCGTTAAGCAAACGAATTACATCTCTAAATTGGTAACTCCAAGTTGGGTTTCCATGAATTAATAAAATTGTTGGCGCATTTTCAGAACCTTCATCAAGGTAATGCATTCGTAATTTTCCACCTTCAAAATCATCAACAAATACATAATTGGGTTCAAAATCATACCCATCTAAATTTTCAAAACGGTCATCTGCTGTTCTAAGGAATTCTACATTAGAGTATTGGTCAGAGCTATCATCTTTAGGGTTCATGATGTCATCATTTGAGCATGAATACAATACTGTACTCAATATCATGATATTATATGCATTTTTAACTATAAAATTCATAGTAAAGTCTTTCCTATTTAGTGAACTGATTAAAAAATTCCCAAAGCTCTCTGCTCGCTCCTATATCCATATTGACATTCCCTAAATTTTGATTGGGCAATGGTACTCCAGGCCACGTATGACCACCGCCATTGATTCGATAAAACTTTACCTTTGAGTTTTGATCTCCATCAGTGTATTTAAAAATAGATACGGTAGAATTGTCGTTTACATTCGTATTAGCCACTTCTTCAACAGGCAAAGTAGTCTGACAATTGTTGCTATTTACCCAAAAGTCAACGGCTATTTCTGCACCTACTACAGGGTCAAAATTTGTGTTTTCGGAAACGTAACCACCTTCGTAGGGTACAAGCGGATCATCTGTTCCAAAAATGTAAATCATTGGAATTGCTCTGTTTGGATTTCCGTTCTCATATAAATGTTGATTCATTGTGCCTCCAATTACACCTATGGCCGCAAATTGTGAATTGCTTTGAAATGCAATTTCCTGGGTTAAGAAGCTACCATTAGAAAAACCACATAGGTAGATTTTATTGTCATTTATATTGTACTCTGTTTTTAATTGATTGATCAAACTATTTACAAAACCCACATCATCAATTCCTAAATTGTCTGGTGCTAATCCTCTTCCGTCTGCCCAAACAAAACTATTGGGTTGTGATTCAAACCAGGCTTGTGGATAAAGCATCAGAAATCCATTTTCTTCAGAAATTTCGTTAAAATTGGTAAAATTTTGAGCAGATTGGGCGTTGCCATTTCCACCGTGCAAAAAAACAACCAAAGGAGCAGCCTCAGTGCCGTCAAAACTATCAGGAACGTGGAGCGAGAATACACGCTGATTGCCTTGAAATTCAAAAGTGCTATTTATAATCTCAGGGTAGTCTTATGCAAGTGGCTGATTTACGGCATCATCGTCACTACAGGATGATAATACTATCAAACTAAATATCAAAATAAGTAATTGTGAGTTCATTTTTATTCATTTTTTTTAACCTGTTCAATAAAGCTTTGATATGTTTGATACATTTCATTGTATTTTGACTATCAGTAATTCCTCTATTCAATAGTATTCACTAAGGCATTAATTTTAATTTTTCAAAGGTAAAGTTAGAAAATAAACTAATGTGTAACATCGGGATTGCTATTTTCCGACAGCTATCGGAATCCCAAAACTCGCCATTGAAGATATATATTGTTACCCAACGTTTTTAATATCCGCAATAAAGTTCAACTAATGTTTTATTATTCATTTCTTTTATTTCAAAATAGCAACCAGGATTAACTTCTTTCGGTTCAAATTTCGAGTTGTTTTCTTTCCATACATTTTGGTCAATGTCCAATTTTTCAACCTCATAAATTTTCTCTATCCATTTCATTAATTCAGTCCGCTTTATTTTCGGCAATTCTAAATCTACGGAAATTCCTCCAGCCTCTTTACATTCAAATACAGAATATTTTATTCCGTTTTCAAATTCCTGTGTAAATGCACATATTTTAGATTTGTCCCATTCGTAGTATACCAAGTCCGATTTTTCAGAAGTCATTTTATAATTATTAATCAAATAATTGAATATAACTTCTGTATTCTCTCCACTTGATATTTGTTCTTTTAATTTCATAACATTTGGTTCAACAGGAATAAAGTCTTGTCCAAAAGTCAAACTCGAAATAATTAAAAAAATGAAGTTAAAAATGAGGTTTTTCATAATGTTGAGTAACGGGAAGTGTATTTCTCAGTGGCGACCAAAGAAGCACAGCCCTTTATTTTTCAATCGTAAAGTTAGAAAATAAATCCCAGACTTTTCGTTTCAACTCCTGAACCTCGCCATTGAAGATACATAGCCTAAGTTTACATTTTATAAATTTATAGGATAAATCAGAAAGGCACTAAGCAGCAGAATAAGGTTAAGATACATAGTGAAGTTAAACTTCGTCAACATTGATAATCCCTGCTGCTTTTTATCTTATAACTTGTTCAGTTCTGTGAGGCATAGACCTCGTTTTTAGTTTGTTAAGCATAAGATAATTTAGCCTTTCATAAACTATTTTACATGAATAAATATAACAAAATTTATTGAGTAGACATCAGTAAAGATGTTTTTGACAGTTTTAGCAGCTGTGGAGATCACCATCTTCATGACAATGATCCTCAGGGCTTTTTGAAGTTCTCAAAAAAGCTTAATCCAGATGATCTCATTGTTATGGAGTCTACGGGTTACTATCACTTCCGGTTAGTGCAATATCTTTCTAAAAAGGGGTATAACTGTGCGGTTGTTAATCCTTTGTCGGTAAAGCGATTTATTCAAATGAAACTTGCTAAAGTAAAGACAGACAAAGCGGATGCTAAAGCAATTTGCGAATATGCTTTGGCTAATGAAGTTTCTATTTATGACCCTTTAGATGATATCCATGCTGAATGTCTGCAGTTGTTCAGTATTCTTCTGTACTATCAAAAGCAACTTACAGCAATTAAGAATAAGCTTCATGGTGAGGCCGTTTTAGGACGACCCTCAAAGGCTGTTTATCACTCTTTAAACAGATCTGAAAAGCATCTTCAAAAAGAAGTGAAACAATTAGAAGAAAGGCTTTTAGAATTAGTCAAAACAGAACATCAAGAGCAAATCACTTTACTTAAAAGCATTCCTGGTTTGGGAATTAAAACTATTCTATTCTTAATAGTGATGACAGAAGGGTTCACAAAGTTCGAGAAGGCTTCCCAGCTATGTAGTTTTGCCGGCATAACGCCCACTGAAAGAACCTCAGGTAGTAGTATTAGAGGACGAAGCAGAATAAGCAAAGTAGGAAACAGGCGATTAAGACGATTACTTTTCATGTGTTCTTTTACGGCTTGTAAACACAATGGCGCATGTAAAGCGTTGTATGAGAGGATCGTCAATAAAGGGAAAAGCAAAAAACTGGCCCTGTTAGCCGTGAGTAACAAACTTTTAAAGCAAGCATTTGCTATTGCTAAATCAGGCATACCGTATGATGCAGAGCATCATTCTGTCTTGGCAAATTAATGTTTAAAATTCTTATAATGTAAAAAAGCTTGTTGAACTGGAAATAAATCAACGTTAGGAGATTTATTCCATTTCAATGATGCCAAGGAATCTATTGACCAAAAATAATTGGATTTTAATTTGGTTTTTAGCTCAGTTCTTTGTTACACAACGTTTTTATTTTTTTCTTTTAATTGTCCGATTAATAAAACTACAAAACTCGAAATCCAAATAAAAAATCCAATTCCAACAACAATATCCGAATTCCATCCACCTTCATTTTCTGGTAGTTCCCGAAGTCCGATTACAAATAGTGCACAAATTATAGTTAAAATCGATAATCCGATTTTCGTTTTCAGATTAAGTTTGTTAAAAATCAGATTCCCAAAATATAGGAAATTCGCAATCCAAGGAATCGCAACAAATGGTTCTAATGCAAAAATTCCTAACCAACCCATAATCAGTCCAAAAACACCAATTGTCCAAGTGCCGAAAAACATTGGCGTAATTAATGCAATTCCATAAAGAACCATTGATATCTGTTTATAGTTTAGTTTTTTCAACCAGTTTTTTTATATAATTATTTGAAAAAATAAATATGTGTTAAGAGCTAAACAAATTCCAAAAGCTCCTAGCATAAATTTTGTCAATATATTTCGCCAACTTTTATTCAGATAATACAGTCCAACGCATAAAATTCCAATTCCAAATAACCATTTTGAATATTTCAATTCTGGTGGGTCAAAACTCGTTTCGGTCAATGCATTATTATCATTGTAAAATATCAAGACAAAATCAAGAATTCCAATAATCAGAAGTGCGTATTTAATTCTAGTGTTCAATTGGTGTCAAATGTTGGGTAACTAACATATAACGTCAAATATACACCACTTTTAATTCGTTTATAAACGAAATAAAGGTTTTCCCTATCATAAATGATATCAATCATTTCAAAAAAGACCATAAAACCAAAACTCATTACACTTCATCGTTTTTTTTATTTTCATTAAATTGCCTAAAATTTATATGATATGAAACCCTCTCAAATCCTGATCATGATTTTTATGTGTTGCGCCATTGCCTGTCATAATAGTATTGAAAAGGACATCAACATTTCTTCACCCAACCAATCCAACACCATTCATTTTGAACTTAATGACAAAGGACAACCCCTCTATTGGGTATCCCGATATGGTGAAACCATAATAGACAAATCCGGATTGGATTTTGAGTTTTTAGAAGATATACAACTGTTTGAAGATCTTTCGGTAAAAAGCTTCGGTACAGCCAACTTCGAAAAATCATGGGAAATGCCATGGGGTGAACAACGAGAGGTCAAAGACGTTTACAACGAATTAAAAGTCAAATTGGTTAACCCCAAAAACCAGGAAATCATACTACATTTCAGAGCATATGATGATGGTGTGGCTTTGAGATACGAATTTCCGGAAATAGAAGGACTCGACAGCTTAAGCATTGCCGAAGAACGTACCGAGTTTCAACTGACCGAAGATTATACCACCTGGTGGATTCCCGGCGACTGGGATATTTACGAACATCTGTACAACACAACAAAACTATCAGATATCAATGCTTTACAATATGCCAACCACAGCAATCTGGCCCAAACCTATATTCCTGAAAATGCTGTCAATACACCGGTAACTATGCGATCTCAAGACGGTTTACATCTGAGCTTTCATGAAGCTAACCTCACAGATTATGCCGGAATGACGCTAAAGGTCGATACCACAAGCTTGAAACTGACCAGCAATCTGGTAGGTTCAGAACGAACAAAATACAAGGTAAAGCGCGAGTTGCCCTTTAAAACGCCTTGGCGAAGCATACAAATCGCCGATGAAGCTAAAGATCTCATCGACTCAAGATTGATTGTCAACCTCAACGAGCCCAATAAACTTGGCGATGTGGAGTGGTTTACTCCTCAAAAATATGTCGGCATCTGGTGGGAAATGCACGTCGACAAGGCTACCTGGGACTATGGCATGACCATGAACGACAAAGGCCAGTGGGAAGACACAGGACAAGCTCACGGCAGACACGGTGCCACAACAGAAAACACTTTGCGATACATCGATTTTGCCGCAGCAAACAACATCAAAGGGGTTTTAGTAGAAGGCTGGAATACCGGATGGGAACGTTGGATCGGATTTGAAGACCGGGAAGGTGTATTTGATTTTGTGACCCCATATCCGGATTACGACATTAAAGCGCTTTCGGAATATGCCAAATCCAAAGGTGTTGAGATCATCATGCATCATGAAACTTCCGCAGCACCCCGAACTTATGAAAAACAACTGGACTCTGCTTTTCAGCTGATGAATGACATGGGAATGCATGTGGTCAAAACCGGTTATGTCGGTAAACTTATTCCTAAAGGTGAATACCATCATGGACAATGGATGGTGAACCATTACAGAAAAGTACTGGAAACAGCTGCAAAATACAAAGTGGCCATCAATGCCCATGAACCGATCAAAGCAACTGGCATCAGACGAACTTATCCGAATGCGGTGTCCAGAGAAGGCCTTCGCGGTCAGGAGTTCAATGCCTGGGCCAGCGATGGCGGTAATCCGCCTGAACATCTGCCAATTGTGGCTTTTACAAGAATGCTGGCCGGTCCGATAGATTTTACACCCGGTGTTTTTGATATCGCATTACCAACAAAACCCAATAATCAGATCAACACTACTTTAGCCCAGCAATTGGCGCTTTATGTGGTCATTTACAGCCCGATCCAGATGGCCTGTGATCTGCCGGAAAACTATGAAAATCAACCGGCTTTTCAGTTTATTCGAGATGTTGGCGTAGATTGGGAACAAAGTATTACTTTAAATGGAGAAGTCGGAGATTACGTTACTATTGCCCGTCAGGAACGCGAAACCGACAACTGGTTTGTTGGTGGCATAACGGATGAAAATGAAAGAACCATAGATCTGAAATTCGACTTTCTGGAAGAAGGAAAAACTTATAAGGCGGTAATCTACAAGGATGCCAAAGATGCACATTATAAGGACAACCCCACAGCAATTGACATTCAGGACATGGAAATCCAAAAAGATACAGCGCTATCTATTGATCTAAAACCCGGCGGTGGATTTGCGATAAGTCTGATGGCTGTAAAATAAGTTTATTCTATTTTCGGTTTAAAGCTTTATTGATTTTAATTTATTTTATTTTCTTTGGCTCTTTATTTTTATGTCAAATCTTGTTTTAAAATTTTTTAGAACTTCATTTGAAGTAAACTTAGTCAAGGAGATCTAACAGTTTTAAATAGAATTCACTTAGTTTTTATTATAACCTTAAAATTTATTGTCATTATGCCTTCTGAGAGTGCTTTGTTTTTTTAACCACAAAGATCACTAAGTTTTACACAAAGTCCACAGAGTTTTTATTTCCACTTCTCGTATTTGTTTAGAGATCTCTCTGTGTACATAGTGCCTTCTCTGAGTGCTTTGTGGTTTTTTTTCACCACAAAGATCACTAAGCTTTACAGAAAGTTCACAGAGTTTTTATTTTTACTTCTCGTATTTGTTTAGAGAACTCTTTGTGTTCGTTGGGCCTTCTTTGAGTGCTTTGCGGTTCAATTAGCTCTACTTATTTTTATGTATGACATGATCATTCATTATAGATTAGTGAAATATTGGAGTTTTAGATAAAATCGATTGATACTTTATAAGCCGATCATTTGATAAATTAAAATCTCATAAACGCATTAACCTTCTGAAATCCATACAAAATCGTATTTTCGTGCTTTTGAAAAGTAAAACATGATAAAAGCTGAACATATTTTCAAACACTACGGTGATTTGAAGGTTTTGGATGATGTATCACTGGACATTAAATCAGGTGAAGTGGTTTCTATTGTTGGTTCTTCGGGCGCCGGAAAAACAACTCTCCTTCAGATCATTGGCACCCTTGAAAAAGCAGACAAAGAATCTCAAACCTCCATTGAGATCAACGGTGAAGATGTTACAGCCTTAAATCAAAAAGCACTGGCAAAATTTCGGAATAAACACATTGGGTTTATATTTCAGTTTCATCAGTTATTACCGGAATTTACTGCTTTAGAAAATGTCTGTATTCCTGCATTTATCAACAAAACGCCACAGGCTGAGGCTGAAAAACGGGCTAAAGAGCTATTGGAATTCCTGAGTGTATCCCACCGGATCAATCACAAACCTTCAGAATTAAGCGGCGGTGAGCAACAGCGTGTAGCAGTTGCCAGAGCCCTGATCAATAATCCTGATGTGATTTTGGCCGATGAGCCATCAGGAAACCTGGACTCGACTACTGCAAAGCAGTTGCACGATCTTTTTTTTAAACTCAGAGATGAATTCAATCAAACCTTTGTGATCGTGACCCATAACAAAGAATTAGCCGACATGGCCGACCGAAAACTGGTCATGAAAGACGGAAAAATTCAAAGCTAAAAATGACCAAAAAAGAACTCAAGGACTTTTTAGACGAAAAAGCTGATTTTTACAACACCCCTGATTTTATTGATGCTGACCCCATTTCAATTCCACATCAATTCACTAAAAAACAAGATATAGAAATTTCGGGTTTTCTGATGGCCACCATAGCCTGGGGCAATCGTAAAAGCATTTTGAATTCTGGAGAAAAGCTACTCCAAATCCTGAACCATCAACCTTATGATTTTATTCTAAATCACTCAGAAAAAGACCTTAAAGCCTGTAAAGGTTTTGTGCACAGAACTTTTAATGAATTAGACCTGATGTATTTTTTACAGGCCTTGCAGCATGTTTACCAAAGTTATGATAGTCTTGAGGACGCTTTTTTGTTTCATAAGAAAAACACAGATCTGCAAACAGCCATCTCAAAATTCAAAAAAGAATTTTTAAGTTTTGGAGCACCAAAACGGACTCACAAACACATTAGTGATCCTTTAAAAAATTCCGCTGCCAAACGACTCAATATGATGTTGCGCTGGTTTGTAAGAAAGGATAATAAAGGAGTCGATTTTGGCATTTGGAATAATATTTCACCTTCTGAACTCTCATGCCCTTTAGATGTGCATTCTGCGCGTGTCGCCAGAGACTTAAAGTTGCTAAAGCGTAAACAAAACGACGCTAAAGCTGTTGCGGAACTTGATAAAAACCTGAGAAAACTCGACCCTTTGGATCCTGTTAAATACGATTTTGCCCTCTTCGGTATCGGAGTTTATGAGACATAACTGTTAGCCTTTAGTTTGTAGTCATTAGCAGTTAGAGATAAAATATATTTGAAACCTTAGCGGTAATCTTAGCGCTCTTTACGGTAAAAGTGAATACTAATAGTAATATTTGCTTATCCTAGTTTGGATTAAAAAAACTATCATAAAGTATTGAAAGTCAAAAAACACCCTCCTTTGTCCTCCCTCAAGGGAGGATATAAGTAGCGAAAATATCCCCTTGATGGGATTATAGGGGTGTTTATTAGTGGAAATATTATTAAGTACATAATAACTAGTTAAAAAACAGGTATATATTGATCGAATTTTGGTTAGTGTTTAAAAAACAAAATATAAATGTATTATGATGCTTGTCAGTACCGTCCATACTATACACAGGATCGGGAGCAGTTTAAGCCACATCAAAATTCTCAATTATGAAAACTTCTTTGGGCTTTAATTTATGCGGTACATTTCGACTGAACTCAATATACACCAGACGAAGTGGTCTGGTAGATAGAACTCTACAATATACTTATGTGGATATCAAAGTTTTAATAATCGTATTCAGGTCACTTGTAAATGAACGCATGCTTAAGATTAGACTTTATCATTTTTACTATAAAAGAAATCCCTCAAATTTCATTTTAGGGACATATGTAATCAACTAAATCAATTATTATGAAAACTTATTTTTTTATTGATAGACTTTCATCAGGATTATGAAAATATGTCCAAATCGCAATAAACGTAAAGTTGAAACCGTAATTAAATATAATGCTAAAAATTGTTCTTACCATTTTATTTATACCCGTATTCTACGGCCACATCTAGTAAACCTATGACACTATTAACATTAAATTTCCTCATAACCCGTTTTTTTAAAGTAGATACTGTAATCTGGACGCAGATAAGTTGAAGTCTGTTATAAATAATATCATTTCAAATGCGATTAAACATACGCCTGAAGGTGGTGAAATAAGTGTTCAGGTTTCTCTGGATCAACAGCATTCAGTAGCTATTATAGACATCATAGATAACGGAGAAGGCATAGCCGATAAAGAGTTACAAAAGGTATTTGAATTATTTTATCAGACTGAAAATGTACTTTTTACAAAAACTAAAGGATCGGGCATTGGTTTGTATTATGCCAAAGCATTGATTGATATGATGAAGGGTAAAATTCACATAAAGAATAATGAAAAACAAGGTACATCAGTATGCCTAAAATTGCCCATAACGAATAATGCGGAAAGATCCAAAGACAAAATACCATCAATTTTAACAAAATACAAGACTCCAAAAACAACAGATAATTTTGAAAATAAAGATACCTATAATATATTAATCATAGAAGATAATCCTTCCGTCAGAGCATTATTAGAAATGCAATTAAGCACTTATAACTTGAGTTTTGCTCATGATGGTAACCAGGGCATTCAGAAAGCATTTAAAATTATTCCCGATATCATCATCAGTGATGTCATGATGCCCGGTAAAAACGGTTACAAGGTGTGTAGCATTTTAAAACAAGACCAGAGAACCAGTCATATCCCTATTATTCTACTTACGGCAAGGGTAGATAGACCCTCAAAATTAAAAGGTCTGGAAGTTGAAGCAGATATCTATATCAAAAAACCATATGACATTAACGAACTTCATTTGCAAATCCATAACCTCATCAATAACAGGCTAAGACTTCAAAAGATTTATCAGCATTTCGACAAGGATACTACACCAACCAAACAACCAAAAGAAGACAAATTTATACTGAAATTCAGAGCGGTAATTATAAACAATATTGAAAATGAAAATTTCACTGTTCAGGATGTCTGTGAAAAATTAAAGATAAGTCGTTCGGGTTTACACGGAAAAATAAAAGCGCTTACAGGGCTTTCTACCGCCAATTTTATTAATAAAATCAGGATGCAAAGGGCAAAAGTCCTTTTAGAAACTGAAGATAAAAACATTTCAGAAATAGCATATATGGTAGGCATAACCAATCTGCCTTATTTTAGTACGCTCTTTAAAAAGGAATTTGGAATGAGTCCTATGGAGTATATAGAGTCATTAGTGTAAGGATAAATTTATCAGTGTAACAGAGTAATAATTTTAAAATGTGCAGATTTGAAAATTTATTAAAATTTAAGTGTTTATTGTAAAATATGTAATGTAGAGGTTCAGGAGGCAGTGATTAATGAATAATATTATGACTTCAGAGAATTGAATAGTCCATTTTAAAATTTAAAATTGTACTAACCAACTTTCTAGATAAATCATAATTAAAATCCCAGAAACAAAATAATTCAAAATAAAAACTAAAAGCTAAGAATTAAAATTATTAGCTCAATCTAAGTCAATAACACTTTCAAATCTTAAGGCCATTTGAAATAGTTTATCTTCTTCCCGGGACTTAGCGATAAAGGTCAAACCGGCTGGTTCTCCGGATACCCTGAAGCCCATTGGAACCGTGATTGCAGGATATATAGCTACAGCTGCCTGACTAGCATGATAATTATTAATGGAAAGAACCGCGTCCAGGTCATTATTATCCATTACAGCATCAAAATAGCTTTTACCCGAAGAAATCAGTTTCTGCCTGATCGAATCCAATTCCCGGTCATTAAGATCCTGCTCTAAAATCCCGTCAAGTCTGGCCTGATCATAAGGAATATTGGTTAGGGAATCTGATGAATTAAATTTCACAACATCTGCAACGCTTTTTACAGTGACACTGTCTGCGGTATATTTAATGAAATAAGATTTCAGGTCACGCTTCATATCTCCATTCAATAAAGCCAGAAAACCGCTGAAATCCATAGATTCAGGTTCTACTTCTAGGATTTGAAAACCATCTTTTTTAAGCTTTTCTACAGCGTTTTTATAAAGTGAATCTGCCATAAGAGATTTAAAAGCTCCGAATCTGAATTCATTTTCCTGAAAATTCTTATCATCTTCCGGCATATCAACATCAAACATCGCAGAATATAAAATCTGATTATCATTCACGTTTCTGCTGATTGGTCCAGGTGTATCTAAAGTACTGGAAATCGGAATAATGCCTTCCTGGTGCTTATTCTGAACCGTGGGTTTTAAGCCGACCAGAGACTGCTGACTGGCCGGAGAAAGTATAGAGCCTGAAGTTTCGGTACCGACGGCTGCCACGGCGTAATTTACCGCTACACTTGCCGCACTGCCTGAACTCGACCCACCTGTATCAAATTTGCCTCTGCCATATGGATTTAGCGTCTGCCCGCCAATGGCCGAATAACCGTTCGGACAGCCGGCACACAGAAAATTGGCCCACTCACTTAAATTGACCTTTCCAAGAATGACGGCTCCTTTATTTTTTAGGTTTTCGACTATATAGGCATCAGATTCCGTAAAATTATTTTGCAAAGCCATAGCTCCTGCAGTCGTTGGCATATCTTTGGTATTGATGTTGTCCTTTAGCAAGATGGGCATGCCAAAAATTGGATGATCCTTATCTTCCCTACCGGAATCCAGATATTCAGCTTTTGTGACGGCATAAGGATTAATGCTTATAATGGCATTGACACTAAGGCCTTGATCAGTTTCGGTAATGGCTATTCTGTACAGATACCATTGTGTAAGTAACTTATAATTGAGTTTCCCTCGCGCTATAAAATCCTGTAATTCTTTTATCGAACGGTCATAAATCAGTGGATAAAGTTCTTCATATTTTTCAGCTGTAAAATCCTCTAGTTGAACTTTAATGGTTTCAATAATTTTATCACGATCAAGAGCCAGGGATTGAATTCTTTTATATCGCAGTCTTTGGTTTTCATTTTGTTCACTGGAATCGATCAAGGCTTTTTCATCGTAGGTTTTCCAGGGTTTTAGCTCAGGATATTTTGGTGCTTTTTGGCAGGCAACAATACTCATGAGCAAAATCAAAATAAACGAACTGATGCTAAAAGAATGTTTTTTCATACAAATTATAGATTGAGATTGGAATCAAGTTTAAAATTAAAATATAATTATCAATCAGACTAAAATTGACTAAAGCTATGTGAAAAAATTAATAATTGAGATAAAAATAAAATACATTTGAATTAAAAACTAATGAAAACCGTATTAATCACAGGAGCAACCAGTGGCATAGGCCTGGCCACTGCCAGGAAATTTGCTGATGAAAGACTATATCAAATCGTTATTTGTGGAAGAAAACAGGAACGCCTTGATGCCCTCATCAATGAAATTAAGGATAAAGTAAAAGTCACAAGCCTAAATTTTGACGTCAGAGACAAACATGCAGTATTGAAAGCACTTGATTCACTACCAGAGTCATTTAAGCAAATAAATATTCTTATCAACAATGCCGGCAATGCGCATGGTCTGGATTTTATTCAGGATGGCGATTCCAATGACTGGGATGCAATGATGGACATCAACGTAAAGGGATTGCTTTATGTCTCTCAGCCGATCATCAAACAAATGAAAGAAAGACGAAGTGGTGATATCATCAACATCGGTTCTACAGCCGGAAAAGAAGTTTATCCTAAAGGCAATGTGTATTGTGCCAGCAAACATGCCGTTGTGGCCTTAAACCAGGCTATGAGAATGGATCTCAACGAATACGGGATTCGGGTAGGTGCAGTAAATCCTGGTTTGGTAGAAACCGAATTTAGCGAGGTCAGATTTAAAGGCGATAAAGACAGAGCTTCAAGTGTTTATGAAGGATATCAGGCGCTTAAACCTGAGGATATCGCTGATATTATCTATTTCTGTGTGACAAGACCTTATCATGTCAATATTGCGGATTTAGTGGTTTTTCCAACTGCTCAGGCGAGTAGTACGATCATTAATAAAAAACGCCCTTAAAAGCCCCCTCTAGCTCACCCAAAAGGGAGAACCTATATTAAAAAAACAGCAATTTAACACTGTTTTTTTGGTTAAGTCTCCTTCGGGGGTTTGGGGGCTCTTCTACACCTGTTTCCCCTTCATCATTTTATTCCAATACAAATGCGGCAGAATATGCTTTTTCAGCATCCATAAACGCCAATGCTCTTTATCAGAATTAAAGACCAGCATTTGCTTGAGTTTGGGGTCTGGTGTGAAATTTTTGTCATAATCAAATTCAGCCAAAACCATTTTTCCGTAACCGGTCACAAGCGGACAAGAGGAATAACCATTATACGACATATCTGTCATTTGATCCTCTTCCATGAGCTTTACGATATTTTCAACTACCACTGGCGCTTGTTTTCTTATGGCCGCTGCGGTTTTGGCTGTAGGTACACCACAAATATCACCAAGACCAAACACATTTTTGTAGGTATTAGACTGTAAAGTGTGTTTATCGACATCCATCCAACCCGA
>CAJXVZ010000072.1 GCA_913062845.1 uncultured Psychroflexus sp. | reverse complement strand
TACTTTGGTAATAAGTTGTTTGATAGACTATTAGTAGCTGTAACTCATCAATACTGGTATAATAGCGTTTAATCAGTTAATATATTATTGAGCATTATAAACCTATATTTTGGAATAAAATTATTGAACAAAAAAATATCAATCAAACGAAGTTATTTGACAATGCTAATTTTAATAATTGTTGGTGGATCGATAAATAATTTAAGTATTGCTTAAAGTCCAAACGTGCTTAAACAAAGAACTGAGCTAAAAACCAAATAAATATTCAATTATTTCCGGCAAATAGATTCCTTTGTATTATTTATATAGAATGACACGGCTTAGGGTTATTGAAGCTATTAGATGATATTTCCCTGAAAACTTTGCCAGAGATTTATATTCTAACTTTACGATTGAAAAACGAAATACATCGCTTCTTTGGTTGCCACTGAGAGTTGTACAGACCGAAAGGAAACATGATGAGAAAGATTACGACTATATTGATATTAGTAATGTTTTGTTATACCTTTAATTCTAAAGATGAAAAAATCAATTCTAAATAATTTAAAAATTGAATCAAATAGAATAATGGCGGAAGAATTTGACCCTATTTTAAGTTTACCTGACTCAAAAGATGGCTTTCTTTTATATCTCAATAACATTCAAAATATCAATAGTCTATTGTAATATAAGTCAACATTAGAAACAGTTGATACCATTACTATTTTTATTGATTAACCTACTATATTAAAATTACTGTTTCTTTACTTAAATATAGTTTTCAATAAATATCTTTACACGCCATTGGGCTTAACACAATAGAGATGAAATCATGAAAAAAATACTTTTTATTATAGTTTTGGTTGGGCTGTGCATATCTTGCGAGAAAGATGATGACCAAATCGAATCTGACGATCTATCTAATTTTTTGGAGAGTGAAACGCCTCAGTTCTCAGCTGTATTAGGGGATGACGATATAAACTGGGAATTTGGATTTGAAACTTATCAATACGGTATGTCTTATATATTTGCGGGCGATGGTCCAAACGACCCACGTCGTATTTTAAGATTTATTCTTTATCAGGAAAATGGAAATAATCAATTTATAATTCAAACCCCTGTTTATAACACATTTTCTGATGAGGCTGTTAATAATGTTTTTGGAATTGGTCCAAAAAATATTGGTAATTCTAATGATGACTTTTTTATAAGTTTGACAAATAATGATGACAGTTATTCAATTTGTGAATCTGATTCGAATTATCAGATTGAAATCCTAAAAACAGAAGAAATTGCATCCAGCTTCGATGATCAGGTATTTCTTAATGTTTGGTTTAAAATCGAAGACCTGGAACTCAATACCTGTGATCCGGAATATGATAAAACCTTGACCAATGGATTAATTTTAGCCAAATTTACCGGTCATAGATTTTAGTGAAAACAGAAATTTATCAATTCCTAAACATGTTTATAATCCTGGCATAGTTCATATGAATGTTCACTGCTTTGACATTTCATTACTTTCAAATACTTAATGATAGATTTTTTTATCGAACTCAGGCTAATAAATTGCTAGGCCTTCTATAAATGAGTTTAGCCTTAGAGGTTCATCTGAAGTCTAATCTAAAACTTAGATCTCAGTTTCACTTCCTCCAGAAGTGCCTGTGTATCAATAATCAGCCGCCTGATGTTAATATAACTGCCTTTGGAAATATCAGCCAGCTTCCTTAATTCAGCCAGTGCTTTTACATCTTTTCCAATACCCACTATGGATAAAACGATTTCCGGATGCGACTCCAGTTTTCTTTTATCGCTTTTGGAAAGTTCAAAATGACCATCGGTTAATAGAAAGATCTCGTTATTGCCATTGCTCATAAAATTTTGATCGACATATGAATAGGCCATCTGTAAGCCTTTATTGGCCTTTGTGCTACCTGAACCTTCAAGGTTCTCAATAATGTGATAAAGGCTGTCTTTTTGTATGGTATTTGTCGTGGTGTAATGCAAAGTAGCTTTATCAGCAAAACTTAGAATGGTGATTTTGTCGATATCACGTAATTCCTTGATGAGTGTGCTTAAGGACTGCTGAACCAACTCCATTTTTTTATCATTCTTCATTGAACCGGAGCGATCTATTAAAAAGACCAAATTATTCGGTTTGTATAATTTTATATCCAGGTTTGTTTCTTTGATATCAAGGTTTGTCTTGGTTGTCAGATTCTTGTTGGCTTCATCCAGAGCCTGTTCTGATGCGGATTCTCTGTTACCAAATGGAGATTTAAAGCTATTAAAAATCAATTTTGAATGTTTATCTTGAAAACTAAAGATATCTCCTAAACCCAGACTATGTTCATCTGATATGAAGTAGGCCATTTTTTTATCAGGTGAAATTTTGTAATTTAGTTCAGAAAGTTTCGTATTTATGCGGTATCCGAGATTTATGGGTTTTGACCAGTTCTGCCAGCTCGCATCTTTGCGATAAGCCCTGTAAATGTCTTCATTGCCAAATCCACCCGGTCTGTTACTGCTAAAGTAAATTGTATTTCCCTGAACATCCAGAAATGGTGTACTGTCATCAAAAGTACTGTTGATTGGTGCAGGTAATTTTCTTGGCTTAGACCAAACAATTCTGGTCCAGTCGCTTTCAATATTCTGTGCTGTGGAAATGTAAATATTTTTGCGCTCACTATCTCTGAAACTTAAAAAAAGTGTTCTTGAAGCTTTGTGTATAAAAGCATCCATAATTCTGTTTTTTATGTCCGGATGAAAGTTTTCAATTTCTAAAGGGATAAACCTGTTTTCGCTTATAATATACCAGGAAAGGCCTTTAGTCTGTATCCAGCTATCAGCTACTTTCTCAAATTTACCGTTAACAAGAAGGAGATCACTATCAATCTGACTGAACACAAATTTGTCTCCGAAGGTATTGAGGTTTAAGGCTTCATATGGTTTTTTGCTAATAAAATTACCATTTTCATCTTTTTCAGCATACCAGACTTCATAAAAACCAGTATCAGATAATTCGCTAAAATAAATTGTTTTGGAATCTGAAGAGCATATTGGCAGGGTTTGATGTCTATGGTCATTAATTTCTGGACCTAAGTTTGTTTTTATCAATGGCGTTTGGGCAGGAATTTCGATAAAATTTGCTAGGCACAAAGTATAAACCACTATCAATACCCGATAGTCTGATTTAAACCCATTGATGTGTTCTTGTTTTAGCATAAACACTCAAATTTATGAGGTATCACCAACAATGCAGTGATATAATTAAAGCATTGGATAAAATTCTTTAATTATAAATCATAAATTTAATTAATTTGGTAGAAATATGCTAACTTATTCCTGTTCAAATGTTTGAAGTTGTTTATAGTGAGTATTAATATAAAACTAATTAGACGGTAACTCAGCACAATAAAAATGGCAATGTTAAACTAAAGTTTACCCAATTTTTTCAAAACAAAAAGGAGAACAATTGGAATGAGCAAAAGTCCAACCATCAAAGTATGCTCTTTAAGTACCCATGGTTGAAGAATGATGGTTATAAAAAAGCCACCCATGGCACCACCAAAATGGGCATCATGACCTATATTATCCTGACCGCGCTTCATGGCCCAGATAGAGTAGAGGAGATAACCTATTCCAAAAACGTATGCCGGTAAAGGAATAATGAAAAATAAGCCTAACATCATATCAGGATACAATAAAATTGAAGCATACAGCACACCTACGACAGCACCACTGGCACCTACAGCGGTATATTGAAATTCATTTTGATGAAAGTAATAGGATAATAAATTTCCCAGTAGTAAACTTCCAAAATAAATACCAAGAAAACCTGGAATACCTAAAAACATGATGACAATATCCGCAAAGAAATACAAGGTCAGCATATTTACAAAGAGGTGTGTAGTGTCGATATGTAAAAAGGCAGAACTTAAAAACCGCAATTTCTCACCACGCTGAATATCTCCAATCTTAAAAGCATACTGATGAAAAAATGAAGGGTCATTAAAGCCTTTAAAAGACATAAGTACATTTGCGATAATGATGATTATTGTAACAGTAGAAATATCTTGCATTTAAAACACTTTTATGAAATTCAAATATACCATATCTTATTTTCAAATAAGTATAGTACTTAAGCAGATTGAAAATAATTATGAATGAGAATATTTTGCTTTTATCAGGTATCCAGAAACTTATCTCGTTCTTCTTTGGTAGGCATAGGACAACCATCTTTTTTACCAAACCATTTGTAACGGTTTCGGGCAATAAAATCATAGAAAAAATTGCGGAAGGCAGATGGGAGATATAAGAAAACACCCAGAATGGGATATAAACCACTCAGATTTTTTGCAATCTCTAAAGCTGCATCAGATTTTATATGATAAGCTTCACCGGGTTGGATAAGGATAATAGAGTCTACCTTATCTGTATCTATGCCTCTTTCTTTTGTAAGTTGCATACCGAGGTCAGATTCTAAAGATGCAAACCTGTACAGGTCTTTTTTATCTCTTTTCATGATAAAACGAACAGAGTCATTACAAAAGTTACAGACGCCATCAAATAATACGATGTGTTTGCCTTCAGGAAGTTGTGTTTCTTTTGTCATTTTGAGCGTTTTACAAGTTCTAAAAGGTCAGGCTCCACAGAAGTAGTAAATGCGCCGTAATTAACGATCGCTTTATTTTTTTCAAACCTGTCTATGGTGCCTACAGCTTTGCCATCGTGCATTCTTACACTGTCACCTTCATATAACTTAGGTTTTGGTTTTGGCGGTTTTTTGTCTTCAATCTCCTTTTGTTTTTTCTTCTTTTCGCGTATGGGTGTGATGCGTTTATGCATTTCCTTTTCCGCTTTGGCTTTTTCTCTTTTTTGTTGAAGACGTTCTTTTTTGCTGGTTCTTTCTCGTTTGGCATTTTCTTTTTCGATCAGCGTTAGAAATTCACCTATCAATTTCTTTTTATTATGTGAAATGAAATATCGCTCTCCCATATTATTCAGTTTTTGCCCTAAACTGATCATTTTTTGGTTAGAATCATACAATTCCTGAAAATCTTCCAGTTTCTTTTGGAGTTTGTCATTCAACTGATCAAGTTTGCGTTGTTCTTCTTCGGCTTCATTGGCTTTTGAGGACAGCTTGCTTTTGGTTTTTGATAATTCTCTGCGTTCCTGTTGGAGCTTGGCGATGCTTTTGTCAAATCTTAGTTTTCCCCGTTCAACTTTTTTCTTCGAGCGATTGATTAAACTATACGGGATACCGTTCTTTTGGGCAACTTCAAATGTAAATGAGCTTCCGGCTTCACCTGTCTTCAGCTTAAAAATAGGGGAAAGTTTACGGCTATCAAACATCATGTTGGCATTGGTAATGCCTTCCGTTTCAGTAGCCATTTTTTTGAGGTTGGCATAATGCGTTGTTATTATGCCGTAAGCTCCTTTTTCGTAGAAAACCTCTAAAAAAGTTTCCGCCAAAGCGCCACCAAGCTCAGGATCTGTACCGGTTCCAAATTCATCGATAAGGAAAAGGGTCTTGTCATTACACTGCTTTAAGAAATGCCTCATATTCTTTAATCTGTAGCTATAGGTGCTCAGGTGATTTTCAATACTTTGATTGTCACCGATATCGGTCATGATCTTATCAAAAAAACATATTCTGCTATATTCATGCACCGGAATTAAAATCCCACTCTGTAGCATCAATTGCAATAAACCAACGGTTTTTAAGGTGATACTTTTACCACCAGCATTAGGTCCGGAGATCACAATGATGTGCTGTTGGTCATCCAATTGAATATCCTGAGGATAGGTCTTTTCACCCTTTTTATTGTTTGATACCAATAGCAAAGGATGATAGGCATCTTTTAGGTAAAGTGTTTTGTCTTCTGAAATATTTGGTAAAATCCCATTGATCTCGTCTGCGTATCTTTTTTTGGCGTAGATCACATCCAGATCACTTAATAATTCGGTGTATTTTTTTAATAAATTAAGATGCGGACGTACGATTTCTGTCAGCATTTTCAGGATCCGTTTTTTCTCCTGTTCCTCGTCTGCCAGTAAATTCAGGAGATGTCTGGTGTGCATGTCTGTTGATTCCGGTTGTATGTAGACTATGCTTCCTGTTTTGGATTGACCAAGCACCCGTCCTTTGACTTTGCGACGATACATGGCCTTAACAGCCAGTGTTCTGATGTTTTCAACCAGGCTTTCTTTTATATCTGCCAGATAGTCTTTAGCCTGATATTCACCAAGAGCTTTGTTGAAACTTGAACCGATCTTGCTTCGCGTTACCTGAAGATCTTTCCTAATGATCGAAAGGTTATCGCTGGCATCGTCTTTGATTTCTCCAAAACGGTCCAGAATGTTATCGACAGCTACTATAATTTCGGTCGTAAGGTATAGCTTTGAGAATTTATTGTTCAGTTGCGGATATCGTTCCTGATATTTTTTGAAGTAGGAGATAAGGGTATTGGCTGTTTCAGATATCGCCTTAAATTTAATGAAAGCAGACTCTTCAAGAATACTGCCTTCAAGCGCCAGACGCTTAAGCTCTGTTGAGATGTCATCAAAACCGTGTCTCGGTATGGGTTTGTCTTCAAACTGAGAATCCTGATACTCTTTAACTTCTTTCAGCTTTTTTAAAATGCCTTTTTCAGATTTGAAGGGTTTGAGGGCCTCAGCTTTTTTTTGTCCGTAGTCCGTAACACAATATTCCCTGATCTGTAAACAAACTTCTTTAAACTCTAAATCGGCTAAGGTTTTTTCTGAAATGTAGGACATATAATTTATAAGCTTCTTAATTTTACAAAAATACATATAAACATGAAGGTTAATATTGAAACCCATTGGAAAAAAATCTTAAAAAAAGAATTCCAGAAGCCTTATTTTCACAATCTTGTCAGTTTTGTAAAAGATGAATATCAGCAATATACCTGTTATCCAAAAGGTAAAGATATTTTCAGAGCCTTTAATCTTACACCTTTTCCTGATGTAAAAGTCGTGATCATAGGTCAGGATCCTTATCACGGTCATGGCCAGGCTCATGGCTTGTGCTTCTCTGTTCAGGATGGCATACCAAAGCCACCTTCACTGGAGAATATATTCAAGGCTATTCAGCAGGATTTGGGAACACCGGTTCCCGATAGTGGCAACTTAACCCGATGGGCAGAACAAGGCGTGCTATTGCTCAATGCTACACTCACCGTAAGAGCGCACGAAGCAGGCAGTCATCAGGGACAAGGCTGGGAGACATTTACTAATGCAGTGATCTCTCACTTATCTGAAGAGCGTGAAAATCTTGTTTTTATGCTCTGGGGCGGATATGCCAAACGAAAATCAACTCTGATAGATAAAAATAAACACCTCGTGCTGACTTCAGGGCATCCATCACCCTTAAGCGCTAATCGCGGTTATTGGTTTGGACACAGTCATTTTAGCGAAGCAAATGCTTATTTGGAGAAATACAATAGAGAAAAGATTGACTGGTAATTAACCAAATAAGGTTGTATGTTTTAAGAATAATTATCATTAAGGCTTCTCATCATTATACGCCAATACTTTTTAGTTTATATTTATCTTTGACCTTATTTAACCAATCGACTTAGGCACTTTATTAATAAAAAAACTTTATTTAAAATATTTTTATATCGCATTATTAATCAATTTAATAACGTCAGGTCGAGTGTTTTTTGTTTACTGGTAAGGAAACAATCCCGAAACTTCGGGAGTATCGAGACCAACTCGTGAAGGTTCTCGATATATTTTTGTATATTCCTGTCGTCATATACAAAAACACTCGAACTGACCTAAGTCATTCTTTAACAGCTAAATATATTAGACGTTATACTAAAATACTAATTAATGCTTAAGTGCCTAAGTCAATTTACCAATTCATACCTGATGAATAACTATTTAAAATTAGTTCCTTTTGTTATAGTAATTCTGCTTTTATCATTGTCCTGCACGACTGAAGTAAATAATGCTGAAAAAAATGATAAACAAATTAGAAAATCGTTAAATCCTAATGGAGACAGCGAATTAGCATTATTGATGAGAGATATGTACGATGAAGCAGAAAACATCAAAAAGGCTATTAAAAATGGCGATCCTGTGGAAATAAGTCTAGATCATGAAATGATCTTAACAGCTCATGCTACTGAACCTGAAAAGGCTAACTCAGCAGAATTTAAAGCCTTTGCCAAAAGTTATCTACAAGCCATAGAAAATATTAAATTGTCGGCTTCTGAAGAACAATTAAATTATTATAATTCCATGGTTACCAATTGTATAGCCTGTCATCAAACACTTTGTCCCGGACCATTGGTCAGGATAAAAAAATTAAGATAATCTTTTTTGGTGTCAGTGTAATGACAGGCTATTGAAAACTAAGTATTACACCTTATTAACGTTTTTGAGATGTATTTGAAATAATATGATAAAGTACAGAAAGGATATAGACGGTCTAAGGGCATACGCCGTAATTGCCGTAATTTTATTCCATCTGGGTTATTTGCCTTACGGATATCTCGGTGTAGATGTATTTTTTGTTATAAGTGGTTATCTCATTACATCTATTATCTATGCTGAAATTAAAGCTGATAAGTTTTCCGTTTGGAACTTTTATAAAAGAAGAATAAGAAGAATTTTACCCCTTCTGTTTTTTATTTCTACAGTAGCGCTGACGATTGGTTTTTTCCTCATGCTGCCATTTGATCTTGAAGATCTGGCCGAGTCTGTATTCGCAACAAATATTTCAGCCAATAATATAAACATGCTTATTTCTTCGTCCGATTACTGGGCTGTTGAAAATGAATATAAACCATTGATGCATACCTGGTCTTTGGGTGTTGAAGAGCAATTCTATTTGATCTACCCTTTGTTACTTTTAGGCGTTCAAAGATTAAATAAAAACTTTCTAGTCCACTTTTTATGGCTTATTTCATTGGCTTCGATTATACTTTTTTTGTTTTATGGAAACACTCCAAGTAGGTTCTATTTATTGCATTTCAGATTATTTGAGTTGTCTTTAGGCGGTTTGTTTGCAATAATATTTCTCAATCCTAAGCCAAATAGATCAATATATAGTATTAGCTTTTACCTTTCAGCTATTGGGTTGCTTCTCTTTTTGTTTATCAAAGATCTGAACAATCAGACTTTAGTCTTAATAACAACTTTGCTATCTGTAGTTTTAATCATTTCTGGTGGAATGGTAGACAGTAAAATTTCAAATCTCATTTTCAAAAACAGATATATTGTTTTCATTGGTAAGATCAGTTTCAGTTTATACATGTGGCATCATCTTGTATTTGCATTTGCCAGATATGCTTTTGTAGAAAACATCAATTTCAGCCTGTCTGTTATTCTTGTATTTATCACTTTAATTTTATCGGTTGTAACTTATTATTTCGTAGAAAACCCTTTCAGAAATAAAGAATTATTTTCTTTTAGGAAGGTGATTTTGATGCTTTCTGCCTTATTTATTCTCAGTACTGCTTCAGCATTATTTTTATGTCATATAGGTGGCATTTATAAAGACTTTCCAAGTCTGGGTCTAGAAAAAAAAGAAGATCTTCAATTGAGCCTGGAGACAATTTTCAAATCAGATCAGCGCCATCTGGAGTACAATGAATCTATCAGGCAACTTAATATTCCTTTTGAAGAAAATGAAAAGCCAAAAATATTGATCATCGGGGATAGCTTTGGAAGAGACGTCTGCAATATGTTTCTGGAAAGTCCTGAAAGCAAGAAAGCAGACCTAAAATATTTTGATCTGGAGCAGATCTTTACGGATACTTCAATCATCGAGAGATGGCAAAATGCTGATAGAATCATTTTTGCTGCAAACGGTTTTATTGGAAAAGCATGGATAGACCAGCTTGCTGACTATTATAAACTTGAAGTAAATCTTGAAAATATATATGTTTTTGGCACAAAGAATTTTGGTTTTAGTAATGGTATCTATTACCGAAACAAAGCCTCAATTAAAGATTACTCAAAATTTTATGTTAGTATCAGAGATCATGTGATGAACGTTGAAAAAATGCTCAGGGATGAATGGCAGGAAAGATACATAAGCCTTATAAAACCCGTTTTAAATGATCAAGGAAAAGTAAGGGTATTTGATAATGATGGTAAATTTATAAGTCATGATACGTATCATTTTACTAGAGCCGGAGCAAAATTTTACGCTGATCTTCTCGATACTGAAATAAATCAGATTACCACTAAAAATAATTAACAGGCATTCATTGACTAATTTTTTTCTTTGTTTTTCTTGCCTTTCAACAGTCCTCCAAGAACATTTTTCACGGTTTCTTTCACATCGTCATTTTTAGTGCCCGTAGAATCTTTGGATTTGCCATTTTTGTCGCCACCAATTAAATCACTTATTTTATCACCGGCTTGTTCTATTAAATTGTCTTTTTGTTCTTTAATGATTTGATTTGTAAGCTCTGTGATCGCAGATTCTGTATCGATTTCAATTTTTGGTTTTTTCAATTCACCTTTGATTTGAATAGGAATGTCTATCATCATTGTGTTCATGTCTGAATTAGTCAGTTTAGCAATCCGGGACTTTACATCGTTGCCAAGATATTTGGCAGGTAGTTTTAATTTAGCCGTATAATCCATGAGATTGTTCAGGCTATGCTGACCTTGCAAGACGACTTCAATGTCTTCCACTTTAAATTGAATGGGTTTTACATTGACGTTACCGTTTTCAAAGCTGAAACTGGTGGATACGTCATTTAAATTCAGGTCATTTAGATCAATCAGCCCTAACTGGGAGTTTAAGGAGTTCACCAATGGCATTTTTGAAGGTTCAACTTTAGCCTGTATAATTCTGGCCAGAGCGCTACCATCAAGACTAGACAGGATAGGAGAGAGGCTATTGGTCATATCACCGCTAAAATTAAATTCTGTTGAAAAAACACCAATCAGCGATTTTAAAACAGGTGTAAAACTTTGAAACATTTCAATCTGTTCCAGTGAGGTTCCAATATCTAATTTGTTTAGCCTTAAATTCAGCCCAAAATTGGGTATGGCTTCTTTGGTGCTGAGATCTCCATCTACAATAACTTCACCACCAAACAAATCTGCCTGAATTTTGTTCAGATTTACCCTTTGGTCTTTGATGTTCAATTTACCAACTGCATTTTTTAGATTGAAATTATCATAAACAACTTCATTGGCTGTAAAGTTGAGAGACAAATCGAGTCTTGAAGGTATATTTATGGCCTCTTCATTTTCTGTCTCAGTTGGATTCTCATTGCCGGAATCTGTTTTGTCCTCAATTTCATCGCCCGAAGAAGTCATAAAATCATTAACTACAAATGTATTGGACATGGCCTGGAAATTTCCGCTCAAATCAGCATCAGCAAAAAGATATCCGATTAAATTATCAAGTTGTCCATTTGCTTTAAGGTCGGTTTTTCCTGTTTTCATTTGAAAATCATTCAATTTTGCAGATGCTTTGGTAAAAGTCAGATCTGCTGTTTTTATTTCAAATGGATGGGTTAATTCCTCGGAATTGTAAACAAAATCTGTTAGTAACAATTTTCCTTTGCTATTTATATTCTGATATTGTTCATTCTCAATGCTATTCATGTCAAAGTGTGTTTCCAAATCCATGTTTAGAATACCATTTAAGTTTAAATTGGCATCTAAAGGATAGGTTTGACTTAATTTGGACAGATTAATTACACCTTTAGCCGTAATATCAGTTTTTATATTTTGGGTCAGGTCTTTAAGGTGTATATCGCTGGTAAACTGATCTTTTCCAATTCTGAAATTTAACTTATTGATGTCGATTGCGGTGTCTTCAATAAGTCCCGTGCTGTTCATCACTTTCATGTCCAGATTAATGTCTTCCATTTTATTTGGAAGATCAACATATTGAAATTGTGCGTTTTTGCTCATCAATTCAATGTCAATCTTAGGAATGTATTTATCGTCTATTTTGCCGTATAATCTGCCGTCAAGGCTAAATTCACCTTTTGTGTCTATGCCATCAAGGTTTCCTGCATAAGTTTCGGGTATTAATGCAATCAGGTTTTTAAAATCTGAGTCCGGTGTTTGAAATTTGATGTCCAGTTCTTGTCTGTTATCGAATATTTGCAAGTAGCCTTCAAAATTTAGCGGGAGTTGGTTTACTTTTCCGATGTTATCTTCGAAAGTAAATTTCATTTGGTCCAGATCAATTTTGATATCGGCTTGCAGATCTATAGTGTTATTTCTCAAGTAGTTGGTTTTGTCATAAACAAAAGAAACCTTTGAATTGGTTTTGGTTTCTAAGGTGAAAATGTTTTTTGAAAAATCTCCCTTGCCCTGATGATTAAAGCCTTCAAGTCGTAGTTCAATATTGTCGGAATCTTTATATAAAATATTTGTATTCGAAATATTGTAGGACTGCAGCTGAAGCGAGAAATTACTCTCCGAAGATTGGTCTGCGCTTTCAGTTTTATTTTTACTTTCTTTTTGAATATCGTAATTGGCTTCGCCGTTCTCATTGATAAGAATGTTGAGGTTGGCATTTACAATATTCACGTCATCCACAATAAGGTTTTTAGGATCAAAAAGCTGAAACAGACCCATATGTAATTCAAAATTTTGGGCATAGAATAATGTATCACCCTCAAAAGGCGCTTTGTTTGTTACAAATACATTTTCAAGACCTACTTCTGCATTAGGGAAATCAGCCAGTAAACTTAATGAAAGGGACTTCCATTCAACATTGGCTTTGAGGTTTTTGTTGATGTTATCTTTTAATCCCTGTTCTATCTGATCCTGAAATACATAAGGAATGAGAGCTAACAGTAATATCAAAACAATAATTATGACTCCCGAAACTTTTAAAAACTTTTTCATTACTAAATTAATTATATAACAAATGTACAAAACAGAGAATGTCTGCCTGCCTATATTACAAAGCTTTAAGTTTTTTGGAAAAATCTACTAAATTATTGATAGCTTGCCTATTATAACTACTTTTGCTCACTAATATTGATTTCTTTTATGATGAAGATATATTTGATATTGATTATGATTTTTCCTCTTTATCTCTTTTCTCAGATAAATGAAAGCGATACACTAACTGTAAAGGCAGATCTTTCTCTGACGGGTTTATATCAAGGCGGAAATGTTGAAACCCTCATATTCAGAGCAAAATCAGGCGTTAGCTTTAAACCTCTAAAAAAATGGGTTTTTAAAACACAAAACTCTTACGTATACCAGGCTTTTGGAAGAACAAAAGCAGATGAAGATATTTTGAGTTTGAATTTCTTATACTTCAATCCTGATAAAAAATTTTATCCTTTGGTTTTGGGATTTTTCAGTACAAACTTTCGGCGAGAAATAGAATATCGGTACATCACTGGTGGTGGTGTAACTTATCAGATATTTGAAAAGAAAAAAAACTGGTTAAAAGTTGCACTATCCAGTGAATATGAAAATACCAGATTTAATAATACAGACTTTAACCGGAATCAATATGATGGTTTTGATGAAATAAACACTTTCAGAGGTACAATATGGTTAAACGGTAGACATGAACTATTTAAGAAAAAATTAATCTTTAAGTATGAATTTTATTACCAGCCTTCATTGGAAGAAAGCGATAATTACCGTTGGCAGGCAGATCTGGCAGTTGAGATACCGGTTTGGAAATTCTTAAACTTTAAAATCAATTACCTTCATACTTTTGAAAGTATTGTCGTGCAAGGTCAAAAGCAGGAAGACCAATTCCTTACATTTGGTTTTACGGTAAAAAGTTATTAATTGTTCAACTAAAACCGGTAAGGATCTTCTTCATTAGAGCTTATTCCCAGAGCTTCATAGATGTAATCAAATGTTGAAAGTAATTTCGGTTCGCCATCTATCAGAGCGACATCATGCTCGAAGTGTGCACTTGGTTTACCATCGGCCGTGAGTATAGTCCAGCCATCCTTAAGCTGTTTTATACGCCTTGTTCCCTGATTTATCATCGGTTCTATGGCAACTGTCATTCCGTTTTTGAACTTTTTTCCTTTACCCCGCTTACCATAATTTGGCATCTCCGGGTCTTCGTGCATTTTTCTGCCAAGGCCATGTCCAACAAGCTCACGTACAACACCATAACCGTGGTTTTCAGCATACTGTTGAATAGCATAACCTACATCACCAACTCTTTTACCCATTCTGAATTGTTCAATGCCTTTGTAAAGACTTTCTTTTGTAACCCTAAGCAAATCTTTGATGTCCTGAGAGACCTCGCCAACTTCAAATGTATAGGCATGGTCGCCATAAAACCCATTTTTTATTGCGCCACAATCAATGGAAATAATGTCTCCTTCTTCAAGGGGTTTGTTATTGGGTATACCATGAACAACCTGTGCATTTGGACTCATACATAGCGTATTTGGAAAATCATATAAGCCTAAAAATCCGGGTATCGCATCATGGTCACGGATACAATCTTCAGCTATTTTATCTAATTTTAAGGTAGTTACACCAGGTTTGACTTCTTTTGCTAATTCACCCAATGTTTTGGATACAATTAATGCGCTTTCACGCATAAGCGCTAATTCTTCTGCAGTTTTAATTTTTATCATAAAAGTTATGAACCTTTAAACAGTTTACTTAAAAACCCTTTTGATGGCGGGTTTTCTGCTTCCATCTTCGAATTTGTGATTTTGTGATAGATTTCACCCCAGCCTAACATACCACCAACATTCCTGTCATCAACAAAAATATCAGCATCAATTTTCCTGCTCATTGTACCTTCTTTATATTCTTCACCCGGAAAACTCTGATTTACAGCATAAAATTCGATGCCGTTAGATTTACAGAAATCTACGGCTTCATCCAGCTCTTTACCGTATCGATATGTCCATAATATCAAAAGGTAACCTTTATCTTGTAATCTTTTGAGCGTTTCAAAGGCGAACATTTTTGGTTTACCAATCGCGGGGTAGCGGCTTTCAACAATGGTACCGTCGAAATCTACAGCAATTTTTGGGTTTTTAGCAGAAAACATAGTCTGAAATTAAAAGTTCAAATATAAGCATCTTATGGCGAAAGCTTTAAAATTTATAACTGTGCTTGTAAGGCTTTTTAGAAAATATTTTCAATAAATCTTCTTCCAAAGATTCCTGAGCATATTCCACAAATCGGTTGATCTCTTTGTTATCCTGATAAACTATAATGGTAGGCACGTTTGTGATGTTTAGTCTTTGCCTTTCTTTTTCAGAAATTCCAGGTACGATTTTATCGCTGTCTACACCTATAAGTCTTAAATTACTAAAGTCAAAATCGGCTTCTTCCAGAATTTTGATCAGTTTTGGGACTTCCCGTTTGCTGTCTGAACACCAGGAGCCAAAATAAACTTCGACGGTAAAATCTTCATTTTTGATATATTCAGACAGTTCATTTATTACGCCTTTCTTTGAGCTGAAAGATTGATATCTTTCCAAATACCAGTTACTATACGGCTTTTCTTCTAAAGCTTTTACCGATGTATCACCGATGATAACTTCCTGAGAAAAGATGGAAAGTGCCTGGAAAAGAAATAGGAAGAAAGCAATTTTTTTCATTATAATAAAGTTATATCAGTGATTTTTGGGTCATTTCCTGAGGTTGCTCTACACCCATAAGGTGTAAAACCGTTGGAGCTATATCACCTAAAATTCCCGATTTAATCTCTTTGATCTCATCATCGACCAGGATCAAAGGTACGGGATTAGTTGTATGTGCGGTATTTGGAGAGCCATCTTCGTTTTTCATGGTTTCACTATTACCATGATCAGCAATCACAATAACTGAATAATTCTGTTTTCTGGCTTCTTCTACCAGCTCCTGCATACAGGAATCTACAGTCTCACATGCTTTCACAGCAGCATCAAAATCTCCGGTATGACCTACCATATCCGGATTAGCAAAGTTTATGCACATGAAATCCGTGCTTTGGTTCTTTACTTCCTGAACGAGTTTGTCTTTAAGTTCATAAGCATTCATTTCAGGTTTGAGATCATATGTGGCTACTTTTGGAGAGTTGACCATTATTCGCTTTTCTCCTTTGAACTCTACTTCCTGACCACCGGAAAAGAAAAAAGTCACATGCGGATATTTTTCTGTCTCTGCAGCTCTTAACTGGGTTTTGCCATGACTTGAAAGCACTTCGCCTAAGGTATTTTTTATGTTTTCTTTTGTATAAATAACAGATACCTT
>CAJXVZ010000071.1 GCA_913062845.1 uncultured Psychroflexus sp. | reverse complement strand
ACGTAAATAAATTCATATCTTTAATTATCTGTGATTCATACAAATATAATAAAGTAGGTGTAATTACGGATATTCAATAAAAATTATATATTTGATTGATATGAGATCTATACTGACTTTAATATTCTTGCTTATTTTATCTGTTTCCTTCTCACAGGAAGTAGTCATCAAGGGTGTGGCTTTAGACTCTTTGAAAGGTAAAAACCGGATTTTTGTTACAATCAATGATACGCTAAGAAAATTTGAAGCTGCAGATCGGGATTGTTATCCCATGGGAACCTGGAACAAAATAAATAAAAAATACAGGGTGCAAACAGAATATAAGACTGGTTATTTTGAGATTAAAGCCGACTTGTCTGATTCTTTGACGTTCTCATCCTCCTTTACTTTCAGACATATTCCTCAGACTTACGCTGTAAAAGATCTATATGAAAGGGATGAGGTAAGTATCGAACTTGAACCGGAAAAATGTATAGAGTATGTAGAATGTAAAGATGAGTCAACGGTTTATGCATTCGTCGGAGAAGTGCTTGAATTGAAAAAAGTTGAAGAAATATACTATTGTAATTCTTTAACTCTGGATAATAAATATCAGGCTAAACTAAAAATCAACCACCAGGTATACAACGATTATAAGAAAGACACCATCACTTTTTTTGCTTACGATCACTATGGCAAACCGGCATTTTCAAAATTCGAAAATGTTTTGATATATGTCTCTGAAGCCTGTGATGTAAATTATCATGCGAAGTATCTATTCAGTCCGGCTCATAAGGTTGGAGATTCCTGGTATGTCACTTATGGAACACCTCAAACAGAAATCGGAGAGATGCTGCACAAAAGAGCAAAACCGGTAGATTTTGATGATGAAGTGTACTTTATATTAGATGGTAAAACGACTGTAGAGGAATTGAAAGATAGATATCCTGAGCCTTATTTTTCTATAGAAGGCGATCTTCTCAGGCCTTTATATGGCTACGATGTCAAAGATTTTTTTGAAGTCATGAAAGAAACTAGACTTAAGAAATACGGTTTTTTTCAGGATGAATAATGTTGGGAATCCTACCTTTCAAAAAAGAATAATCGCGATACATGAAATCCCGGTTCACCATCCAAACCTCTAAATTCAATATTACCAGTAGATATGTCTATTCTTCCGGCTTCATTTCTGCCGTCGCCTCTATCAATATATTCCACTAATCCCTCAACAACATCATACCCCAACGCAGACCTACCAATCAACCTGTCAGAAAAGCTCACAATATTACCATCCAAATCCATAAATTTATCGGATGAATTGCTCCTGTGAACCATATAGACATCGTTACCGTCATTTACAATGTTAAACAGGTTGATGTTATCAGGAAGTGTAAAGGATTGATTATTGTCTTTATTATTAAGATCCAGAACAACACCTGCTCCGCCTGAAGGAAAATAGCTATCTGTTATTACAGCTTTGTTTATGCTTGGAAGAGGAAAAACTGAAGCATCTACTATACCATAAAGCGCGGTAAGGTTTTGAACATATTCAAGTTGCCCTGAGCTTATTTTTTCAGAAACATAGCAGAATCCGGATCACTCTTGTAAAGCACAAAAAAATTCTCATCCCAATTTACAAATGCAGCAACAAAAAGTTCATTATCCGCTAAAACAGATATTTCTGTGGTTTGATAATAGTATTCATCACTTTCCAAAATGTTTAATGCATTTGCCTTGTGCAGGACAATTTCGTTTGACGTTGTACTTTTAGCAGGGAAATAGAAATTTTTTGATTTTGGATTAAAACTATAATTAAAAGTAGCTATGTGAGTTTGGGCATCTGTGTGAAGTCTTTTGATAACTTTATTGCTCTTGTCTCCAATAATTGAGCCACTGCCTTGAGAATTAAATATAAGCTTGTACCTGAAATCCTTATTGGAATCATCAGATGAATTCTCAGAACATCCGCAGTTCAAAAAAGCAATTAAAAGCAATAAAAATATTTTTTTCATTTGAAATCATTTAAGTGTTCAAAATTAGGACTAATAATATATAAAACCCAACCACAGCATCTTTATATTACTTTTTTCATGTTAAAAATATCCTCAAAAACATCCCGAATAAAGTCTATTATATTAACATTGATCACAATTAAAAAATATTAATTGAAGATTAAAAGAGCAAAAATAAAATACTGGCATATTGTTTTAAGCATATTTCTGCCAGTCCAGATTTTATGCATTCAGTATTTAAAAAGTCAACCAGAGTGGGTTGAAACATTTTATGCGCTTGGTTTTTATAGATATTTTTCAAAAATATTTCAAGCTATTACAAGTATTTTACCTTTTTCAATCGGCGATATATTGTATGCTGTAGTGATTCTTTTTCTGCTCAATAAGCTCAGATTGATTATTCTAAAACGGATCAGACTGCGATGGTCAATCTTACTTCAGCTAACAGCCTATGCATCTGTAGTCTATTTTTGGTTTCATTTATCCTGGGGTTTCAACTATTACCGTTTACCATTACACCAGCAATTGGAGATTAAAAACAATTACTCAACAGAAGAGCTGGCAAGATTTACCAGTCAGCTTGTGAATAAATCCAATGATATCCACTACCTGATCACCAGAAATGACACTATCCCTGTGATGTTTAAAAGTACCGAAAGTGAGTTCAGAGATTTGGTCTTCAGGAATATGGATTCTATTCAATTTCTGGACCAAAAAGCAGGTTATCAGAGTATCAAACCTTCATTACTAAGCTTGCCACTAAGTTATATGGGTTTTGGTGGTTACCTGAATCCTTTCACACATGAAGCTCAATACAATGATAAAGTACCGAAATATAAATATCCTTCGCTAATTGCGCATGAAATGGCTCACCAAATAGGGTATGCCAAAGAGAACGAGGCAAATTTTGTATCTTGTTATACCAATATGCACAGCAAAAATTTAAATTTAAAATATGCAGGTTACACTTATGCCTTGAAATTTTGTTTAAATGAATTGTATTTTACTTCGCCGGAAGATTTTGAACTGTTGATGGCAAAAGTGAATCCGGGTATATTGAAAAATTTCAAAGAGATCAATATATTTTGGGAATCTTATAAAAATCCTTTTGAGCCTTTATTCAAAAACTTTTATGGGAATTTCCTGAAAGTCAATAATCAACCTCAGGGCATACAAAGTTACAACTATGTTGTAGCGCTATTAGTCAATTACTATTCAGAAAAATCATTACCTTAGTCGAACAAAAAAATAAAAATTGTATGAAAAAAATACTAGTTGCTTTTGTTTTTTGCATTAGTTTCCAAAGCTTTGCTCAGGATTATTTCCCGGAAAATAAATCAGTAAAACAAAACACAGAGATAACCTATGCATTTAAGAATGCAAATATTGTAAAATCTTATGATGACATTATTAATGAAGGCACTTTACTGATCAAATCAGAGCGCATTGTTGCTCTTGGTAAAAATGTAGATATACCTGATGAAGCTATTCTTGTAGACTTAGGTGGAAAATATATTTATCCTTCTTTTGTTGAAATATTTTCAGATTTTGGCATAAAAGAGGTCAAAAGACCATCCTCCAATGGTAGTCCGCAATATGATGCTAACAGAAAATACCATTATTGGAACGATCACGTTCGCGCAGAGCAAAACGCCATGGATGCCTTTTCATTTGACGATAAGAAAGCAAAACAACTCCGAAAAGTCGGATTTGGTCTCGTAAATACGCATTTCAGTGATGGTATTGTAAGAGGCACAAGTAATCTCATTGCTCTTAGTCAGGAAAACGATATGAATAATGCACTCGTTCAAAAAGCCACTGCGCAGATTTTCAGTTTTGACCGAAGTCAACAAACCCGACAAGCCTATCCTACTTCTATTATGGGAAAAATGGCGCTATTGAGACAAGTCTACAACGATGCTGTTTGGTATAAAGAGGGAAATTCAAAAAACAAAGATTTAGCGCTCGAAGCCTTTAATGCTCAACTCAGTTTACCTCAGATATTCCACACTGATGACTACCTCGATGCGCTCAGAGCCGACAAAGTAGGAGATGAGTTTGGCGTACAATATATCATTGTTGGAAGTGGTGATGAATACAAAAGACTGAATGAAATTAAGAGCACCAATGCCAGTTTTATTTTACCTCTCAATTTTCCTGACGCCTACGATGTAGACGATCCCTATCTGACAAAATATCTGGCACTTTCAGATATGAAACACTGGTATCAGGCACCATTTATCTATAAAATGTTTGAAGAGGCAGAAATCCCGTTTGCCATTACATCTCACGGCTTAAAGTCGCCTGACAAAATGTTTGCTCTTTTAAGAAAAGCAATAGAAAAAGGCGCTTCAAAGCAAGCGATTCTGGAGGCATTAACATCAAGACCTGCTGAATATCTCAAAATGCAGGATAAAGTCGGCACGCTGAAAGAAGGCGCTTTCGCCAATTTCCTGATCACCTCAAACGATATTTTTGAAGATAGTGCTACAATCTATCAAAACTGGATCATGGGTGTGAAACATGAACTGAACGATATGGATGTTCTCGATATATCCGGTGATTATAAGCTTAAATTTAAAGATAAAACTTACGACTTAAAGCTGAAACAAAAAGGGAAATCTTATGTAGCAGAATTAAAACGCGATACACTGAAATTAGGTACAAAAGCAAAATTTGAAAACAACTGGCTGTACATCACTCTAACCGATGAAGATAAATCATCAAACGACTTTATGCGTCTTGCAGCAAAAATCAATGATGCAAAATCTGATTTTTCCGGTAAGGTTTTCGCCAAAAACGAAGAAACTTATGCATTTACGGCAGCCTTTCAATCCACATCAGATGAAACAAATGATGATAAAAAAGAGGAAAAAGACAAAAAAGATGACGATGAAATGATGATTCCTGTCACTTATCCTAATATGTCTTACGGACAACCAAAATCAGAGGAAAAAGTAAAACCTATTTTATTTAAAAATGTAACGGTTATTACAGGTGAGGAAGAAGGAACTTTGGAAGATGTAGATGTTTTGTTGAAGGATGGGAAAATTGATAAGATAGGTAAAGATCTGAAATCATCTCGCGCAAAAGTTATCGATGGTACCGGAAAGTATCTGACGGCAGGTATTGTAGATGAACATTCACACATCGCAGCAACTTCTGTAAATGAAGCCGGACAAAATTCCTCTGCAGAGGTGAGTATGGAAGATGCGGTTAATCCTGATGACATTAGCATTTACAGATCTTTAGCAGGCGGTGTTACGTCAATACAGTTGCTGCATGGTTCAGCAAATCCCATTGGAGGTCGTTCGGCAATTTTGAAATTAAAATGGGGTGAGTCGGCTGAAGATTTAATTTATGATAATACCCCAAAGTTCATCAAATTTGCTTTAGGAGAAAACGTGAAACAATCCAATTGGGGTGGTGGCGTAAGATTTCCGCAATCCAGAATGGGAGTAGAACAGGTTTTCATAGATTATTTCAGCAGGGCTAAAGCCTATGAAAAACTCAGGAATTCAGGAAAACCCTACCGAAAGGATGTTGAAATGGAGACACTGGTAGAAATCATGAATAGTGAGAGATTTATTTCCTGTCATTCTTATGTTCAAAGCGAGATCAACATGCTCATGAAAGTGGCCGAACAATTTGGTTTCAGGATCAATACCTTTACGCATATATTGGAAGGTTATAAAGTGGCCGATAAAATGGCCGAACATGGTGCCGGTGGATCGACATTCAGTGATTGGTGGGCTTATAAATATGAAGTTAATGATGCCATACCTCACAATGCTGCCATAATGCATCGTGAAGGCGTTACCGTTGCAATCAATTCTGATGATGGCGAAATGATAAGACGCCTTAATCAGGAAGCTGCAAAAAGTGTAAAATATGGAGGTTTAAGCGAAGAAGAGGCCTGGAAGTTTGTGACGATCAACCCGGCCAAACTTTTACATATAGATGACAGAGTAGGAAGTATCAAAGAAGGAAAAGATGCCGACGTGGTCCTTTGGAATGCCCATCCGCTTTCAGTATATGCAAAGCCTGAATATACAATTATTGAAGGAAAAATTTACTTTTCCCTGGAAAAAGACCAGAAGCTTCGTGAACAGCTTAAGGCTGAAAGAAGTCAACTGATAAACATGATGCTGAAAGCTAAAAATAAAGGTTTAAAAACACAACCTATAAAAAAGGATACAAAGGAATTTTTGGATTGCCACAGTTTAACAGAATTAAATTAAAAACATGAAATCAATAATAAATAGTTTTATAGCAATACTAATTGTAGCATTTTCGGCCAAAGCTCAACAGACACCGGCTCCAAAACAATCTCAAACTATTTCAATAGTTGGAGCTACTGCGCATATTGGCAATGGAGAAATTGTGGAGAATGCACTTGTAATATTTAAAGATGGGAAGATACAATCTGTGACCTCTCTTGATGATACTTCAATGCAGCCGGAAGGTAAAGTGATAAATGCCCAAGGCAAGCACGTATATCCGGGGTTTATAGCACCAAACTCAACTCTGGGTCTGGTAGAAATAGATGCTGTTAAAGCCTCTGACGATGAAGATGAGATAGGAAACTATCTGCCCCATATTCGTAGTATAATTGCTTATAATGCTGAAAGTAAAATTGTTGAAAGCATGCGCCCTAATGGTGTTTTAATAGGACAAATTACACCGAGAGGTGGCAGAATTTCAGGAACTTCTTCAATTGTTCAATTTGATGCCTGGAATTGGGAAGATGCAATTCTAAAAGAAGATGATGGATTACATATAAACTGGCCAAGGAATTTTTCATACTCATGGCGAGAAGGATCATATAGCCCAAACAAGAAATACAAAGAACAAATGGATGAATTGTCTTTGTTTTTCAAAAAAGCACATGCTTATCATAAATCTAATTCAGAAAAGATCAACACAGTTTTCGAAGCGATGAAGTCTGTTTTTGATGGGGACAAAAAAGTCTTTGTGCATGTCAATTCTGAAAAAGGGATTCTAGATGCTTTAGCCTTTAAAAGTAATTTTAATTTGAACGAGTTTGTCATTGTTGGAGGTGAAGAAGCATACAAAGTAGCTTCAGACCTTAAATCTGCAGATGTTCCTGTTTTATTGCAAAGAATTCATTCAAATCCGCAATTTGAAGGTGATGATTATGACTTACCCTACAAATTACCAAAACTCCTAAACGATGCCGGAATTTTGGTAGGTCTTGAAACAAGCGGACAAATGGAACGTATGAACAGCAGGAATTTACCATTTTATGCAGGTACAGCAGTGGCTTATGGTTTGGATAAAGATGAAGCATTAAAAATGATAACACTGAACACTGCAAAAATCCTGGGTATTGATAGTTTTACGGGTAGTCTTGAAGAAGGAAAAGATGCTACACTTTTTATCAGTGAAGGTGATGCCCTGGACATGATGGGCAATCAACTTACTCAAGCCTTTATACAAGGTAGAGAAATTAGCTTAGAATCTCATCAGACAGAACTTTACAAAAGATATTCTAATAAATATGAACACAACATCGACGACTAAACCTAATCTTATACAAAAAATAAGGTTTTATTTTGAAAAGCGTGGTTTTTATGTGAGTTCGAGACTCGCTGATCGTTTGGGTATGAAAGCCAAATCGGTCAGGTTGTTTTTTATCTATTCATCTTTTGCCACCTTCGGTTTTGGTTTTGTAGTCTATTTAACCCTTGCATTTTGGTTAAAATTGAAAGATCTGGTTTATACGAAAAGGACATCAGTTTTTGATTTATAGTTAAAAAAATCATTTGGAAGTTCAATCAGTCCATAATCCTATAAGCACATTAGCCTCAAACTCAAAAAATCATGTACATTTGATGTAACATTCAAAAATTCCACATTTTGAACTCATTAAGGTTTAAAATCATATTGGCATCTGTCTTGTTACTCATTGTTTTTTTAACGGGAGTTATAGGTTTTAGGATGATTATGGACCTAACCTGGATAGACGCCTTTTACATGACGGCCATTACAATTACAACCGTCGGCTACAGAGAGGTTGTACTGCCCAGTGACGAAGCTAAAATATTTATCACGATCCTTATTCTTTCGAGTGTTATCATTCTTGGGTTTGTAGTGTCAGTTATTACTGAATATTTTATTTCCTTCAGTTCGTTAAATGATTTGAAATACAAGCGAAAATTAAAAAAAATCAAAAAGATGGAAAATCATACCATTGTTTGTGGCTACGGCAGAAATGGCCAGCAGGCGGCTCAAAAACTCATCGATTTTCATCAAGAGTTTATTGTTATAGACAAAGATCACGATCTTTTAGAGCAAAGTGTATTAGAAACTAATCAGTTTATAATTGGTAACGCTAATGAAGATGAAGTACTTCAACAGGCAGGAATTGAAAGGGCAAAAAATTTGATCACGGCATTACCGAATGACGCTGAAAACCTGTTCATTGTTCTGAGCGCAAGACAACTGAATAAGAATTTGAGAATCATTTCAAGAGCGACAGAAGAGACCAGCTACAAAAAACTTAAGCTTGCCGGAGCAGATAATGTCATACTGCCAGACAAAATCGGCGGTCAGCACATGGCATCGCTCATAGTTAGTCCGGATTTACTCGAATTCTGGGATAACCTTAGCTACGGTGATGAAAAAGGGGTGAATCTTGAACAGGTTTCTTTCGAACAGTTGTTTAACCACAAGAACAGTTGCTCAATCCTGGAATTGGATTTAAGGCAAAAAACCGGATGTACCATCATTGGTTTTAAGTCTGCAAATGGCGACTATGTTGTTAATCCAAATCCTGAAACTAAATTGACACCAGATTCTAAAATAATTGTCATAGGAAATTCCAAGCAAATCAAAGTACTACAGGAAGTTTATAACATTAATCCATAAGTCTGGATATTTGTTTTAATGGTTAGAATTTTTAGCATATTTATTCAAAAGTTTACTTATTTTAGTCCTTCGTTATAGGTATAGGAAATCTAAAGAAAAAATTGAACTAAGAACTGAATATGCATCTACCACTTTTACAGGATCTGGTTATTCTTTTAGCATTTTCCATTGCTATAGTTTTCATTCTCAATCGACTTAAGGTACCATCTATATTAGGCTTTCTTTTGACAGGGGTGATCATTGGTCCTCATGGCTTAAGCTTAATTAAGGCCGTTGAAGAAGTTGAGATCATTTCAGAAATAGGAGTCATCTTGCTGCTTTTCGTAATAGGTCTGGAAATGTCCATCAAACAGCTTATTTCCATACGAAAAACGGTATTTGTTGGTGGAGCTCTACAGGTTGGTATTACTGTAATCGTGGCCTTCTTTGTCTATTATCTGCTTGGTAATTCTGTTCAGGAGTCTGTTTTTATAGGCTTCTTATTTTCTCTGTCCAGTACAGCTATAGTTTTAAAAGTTTTTCAGGACAGGAATGAGTTAAGCACACCTCATGGAAAGAATGCACTGGCAATTTTAATTTTTCAGGACCTTATCGTTGTTCCTATGATGCTGGTCACACCTATCATTTCCGGTGACTCTGAAGATGTCAGTGGCAGTATAATTTCGTTATTGATCAAAACAATTATTGTCATTGTCATAACTATTGTGAGCGCGAGATACCTCGTTCCCAGATTAATGCATTCCATAGCTAAAACTGAAAGTAAAGAACTCTTCCTGTTAACCACTTTTACCATTTGCTTTGCTGTTGCCTTTCTGACTTCAGAAGCCGGATTATCACTAGCTCTCGGAGCATTTCTAGCGGGTCTGATTATATCTGAATCAGAGTATAGCCATCAGGCCACCAGTACTATCTTACCCTTTGGAGAGTTATTCACCAGTTTGTTTTTTATTTCAGTAGGGATGTTGCTGAATATTACCTTTTTTATCAACAATATTCTGCTGGTACTTCTTATTCTTTTAGCCGTTTTTGTCGGAAAGTCTTTAATTACTGCCCTGGCCATTACAGTACTTCGTTATCCGCCAAGAACAATAATTATAACAGCACTGTCTTTATTTCAGGTTGGAGAATTTTCTTTTATTCTTTCAAAAGTCGGCATCCAGTACAATTTGCTTTCAGAGAGCACAAACCAGATTTTTTTAGCAGTATCTATAATGAGTATGCTCATTACACCTTTTGTGATTATAGTTTCAGAAAAAGTGGCTTTTGGTGTCTTGAAAATAGGTGTATTCAAAAGTAATGACGTTACAAAGAATGAAGAAGAATTAAAACCAGAGATTTACAAGAATCATTTGGTTATTATGGGTTATGGGGTAAACGGTTCAAACCTGGTGAAAGCTGCAAAGCACATCAATATACCTTATGTAATTGTAGAAAAAGATAAGGATAAGCTCAAAAATGCTTTTTCTGAGAATTTACCTGTAATCCATGGCGATGCCACAAATGAGGTCATACTCAATAACTTGAACCTGAATCAGGCCAGAGCGCTGGTTATTGCTATTTCAGACAAGCAAGCTACCAGAGCTATTCTTTCTAAGGTGAGACAAATTTGCCAGTCATTATATATTATAGTGAGAACCAGATATGTCAAAGAAATTGAAGAATTACATGCGCTGGGAGCAGACGAGGTAATTCCGGAAGAGTTTGAAACCTCTATTGAAATTTTTACAAGAGTCATGCATAATTTTCTGATCCCAAAAATAGAAATCGATAACTTTACAGAATCATTGAGAACCAATGATTATAATTTCTTTCAGGCCAAGTCTTCAAGACCTGCTACCTATAATTTACCGGAAATACCGGAATTCAACATTACAACGCTCCAGGTCAGCTGTGACAGTGGTAAAATACTTAAAAAAACCATTAGAGATCTGGATATCCGCAATGCCTTTGGTGTTAATATTTTAAGTATTAAAAGAGGTGAAGAGATTATTAATTACGTCAGACCAGACGAAGTGATTAGAAGAGAGGATTTGCTTTTTGTACAAGGTAAACCTGAACAAATTGAAATCTTTTCAAAATTGTTGTAAGCCATTTCACTTTTAAGTGAATGCGAAAGTTTTATATTCTTAATTTTTTTTAGATATTGCGGAAACTTTAATTTTAGGTAAATTAAATAATAACTTTATGATGTCAAATAGAAGATTGCTTTGTCTTTTAATTTTTACGTTTTCAATTTTTGGGTACAGTCAGGAGCTAACAATTAATGAAAAATTGATTAATCCTTCTGATGAAATAAATAACGGCGCTATTGAGGTGAAAGTTGAAGGTGGTACAGCACCATATCAATATAAATGGTCTAAGCAAAGCACATCATTAAAATCAAACAAAGCCACAGGTCTCACTGAAGGCATACCTTATACAATTACCGTAACAGATCAGACAGGTACAAGTATTACTAAAGAATTTACTATTCCTGCAGAATCTATAACAGAAAAATTCAATGGATTTTTTACCCCTGTGGTAGCCGGAATGGGGTCGGTACTATTTTGGGATCCTTTTGCTGCTATAGGTATCTATGACCCGGTTGTTTACACAGATAAGGAATTGATTTTTGCTCCACAATGGAATGCCGAAACTAAAGAAGTCTATACGCTTAAAGAATGGAAGGTTCAACCTAAAGAATCTGTAAATAAAGGAGATGTTATTGCAGTTGTTAATCTTTCTGAAACTGGAGATATTGAAGTCAAAGCTTCAGACAACGGAAAAATTAAACACCTCGTAGAACAAGGAGAGGTGATCTTCGACCCCAACAATCCTGATGATATTATTGAAACCAATGCTCATAAATTTGCTGAAATAAAATTTGAATCTCCAATCGCGTTAACACATCCAAACGGAGATAAACAAACCAAAGGTATTCCTTTTATAGTAGTATGGTTAATTGCCGGTGCAGCATTCTTTACTTTCAGGATGGGCTTTATAAATGTGAGAGGTTTTAAACATTCACTTCAATTGGCCAGAGGTAAATATGACGACCCTAATGCTCCGGGTAGAATTACACATTTTCAAGCGCTGACTACAGCTGTTTCTGCGACCGTAGGTCTGGGAAATATAGCCGGGGTAGCAATCGCTATTTCCTTGGGTGGTGCGGGAGCAACATTCTGGATGATTCTGGCAGGACTTTTAGGCATGTCTTCAAAATTTGTAGAATGTACATTAGGTGTAAAATACCGTTTTATTAATAAAGAAGGCAGAATTTTTGGTGGACCAATGAATTACCTTAGATATGGTCTAGAAAAAAGAAATATGGCTGGACTGGGAAAAGTTTTGGCTATGTTATTCGCTATTTTAGCTATTGGTGCTTCTTTTGGTGGTGGAAATATGTTCCAGGCCAATCAGTCTTTTAATGTATTGGCCGGTCAGATCCCTATGCTTGAAGGTCAGGGTTTTTACTTTGGTCTTTTATTGGCATTTCTTGTAGGCATAGTCATTATTGGAGGAATAAGTAGTATTGCTAAAGTAACAGATAAAGTGGTGCCATTCATGGCCGGACTTTACGTGTTAGGAGCTTTAATTGTTATTGGTGTAAATATCGAAAACATTGGCGCTGCATTTTCAGCTATATATAATGGAGCCTTTAATGCCAGTGCTTTAAAAGGCGGTTTTATCGGAGTACTTATCGTCGGATTCCAAAGGGCTGCATTTTCCAATGAGGCTGGTGTTGGGTCAGCAGCAATTGCACACTCGGCAGCAAAAACAAATCATCCGCCTTCTGAAGGTTTCGTAGCTTTATTAGAACCATTTATTGATACCGTTGTGGTTTGTACCTTGACGGCATTGGTCCTGATTTTTACGGGGATGCACGAAGCTGAAGGACTTTCTGGTGTTCAGTTAACAACAGATGCCTTTGGTAGTGTCGTGTCATGGTTTCCATACGTGCTTTCAGCGGCTGTTTTCCTATTTGCATTTTCCACCATGATTTCCTGGTCTTATTATGGTATGAGAGCATGGTCTTATGTATTCGGCAGAAGTAAAACCAATGAATATATTTATAAAGTCATTTTCGTTGTTTTTGTCGTTATTGGTGCCTCAATCAGTCTTGGTGCTGTGCTTGATTTCTCAGACATGATGATTTTATCTATGTCATTCCCTAACATCATAGGGCTATTGATCATGTCCGGTGAAGTACGTAATGACCTAAGAGAATACATGCAAAAAGTAAAATCAGGTCAACTATTTAGAAAAGGTGACTGATATATAAAACTTTTTTAAAAATGAGAAAATTCCGTTCCAGATTGACCATGGCTCAACAGAACGGAATTTTTTTATTAGCAGGTTTAATAATAATAGCTATAATTTCTATTGCATATTACAACTATAAGTATCCAATCAAAGAAAATAATTTGATAGTTGTGGATACGCTTCTTCAGCAAAAGATTGATTCTTTAAAGCTAGTAAAGATCAACACTCAAAAGGATTATGAGACTAAAATTTATCCATTTAACCCTAATTTTTTAAAAGAAGGAAAAGCATACAGATTGGGAATGTCAGCAGAAGAACATGACAGGCTCTTGGCTTTCAGGTCGCAGGGCAAATGGATAAATTCGGCAGAGGATTTTAAGGAGGTTACCCGGGTTTCAGATGAATTGCTGGATAAGCTAAAGCCATATTTCAAATTTCCTGAATGGGTGGTGGAGCAACAGCAACGAAACACTTACCAATCCAAAAATCAAAAGCGGCTGACATTTGAAGAAAAAAAAGATTTAAATTCTGTTACTGCGGATGATCTCCAGAGGGTCCATGGTATTGGTGAAGTGCTTTCTATGCGTATTATTCGTTTCAGAGAGAAAATTGGAAAATTCCGTTCGGATATTCAGCTTAAAGATATCTATGGGCTAAAGCCGGATATAATTGAAAAGCTAACCGAAAAATTTACAGTTAAGACAAATCTTGATCAGCCTAAAATTGACATAAATTCAGCCACTTTAATAGAATTGACTGAGATTCCTTATTTTGACTATGAGTTGGCCAGAGAAATATTTCAATTCATCAAAATAAATGAGGGTATTAATGAATTTGAAGAATTATCAAAATTACAACAATTTCCTACCTACAAAATTGATAGAATTAAATTATATTTGACCATTAATGATTAATTCGCATTTTTAGTTAAAAAAATTAAGAAAATATCAATTTATGAATTCAAGCTATTTTTCAGAAGACCATATTTTATTCAGGACAACACTCAGAGATTTTTTACAAAAAGAAGTAGTCCCACATGTAGATAAATGGGAAAAGGAAGGTAAGATAGATCCTTCAATATGGAAAAAAATGGGTGAAATGGGCTATTTTGGGTTAGCTTATCCTGAAGAATATGGGGGAATGGATTTAGATTTTTTCTATACGTTAATATTCCTGGAAGAATTACAAAGGGTAAATTCAGGTGGATTTGCAGCTGCAATGTGGGCGCATGCCTATCTTGCAATGACACACCTTAATGCAGAAGCTTCCGATGAATTAAAAGAGAAATACCTTTCAGCTAGCATTTCAGGAGAGATGGTAGGTTGTCTTTGTATTACAGAGCCATTTGGAGGTTCGGATGTTGCAGGTATGAGAACAACCGCCGTAAAGGAAGGTGATGAATATGTTATTAATGGTTCAAAAACATTTATTACAAACGGCGTTTATTCGGATTATTTGATCGTGGCAGCAAAAACGAATCCCGAACTCAAATCCAAAGGAATGAGCATTTTTCTCGTAGACAGGGAATCTCAGGGCATTTCTGCAACCAAACTCGATAAGCTTGGCTGGAGAGCATCAGATACCGGGGAAATAGCTTTTGATAATGTTAGAATACCGGCCTCTAATCTTATGGGCGAAGAAGGAAAAGGTTTTTCTTATATTATGCAGCATTTTGCTTCAGAACGACTTATAATGGGAATAAATGCGCATGCCAGAGCAGAGTATGCTATTGAATACACTCTTGGTTATATGAAAGAAAGAGAAGCTTTTGGCAAACATCTTACGGAATTCCAGGCTTTGAGACATAAAATGGCTGAGCTTTCAACGAGAGTAGAAATGTGTAAGACGTTCAATTATCAAATTACCTCCAGATTTGATAAAGGTGAATATGTGGTAAAAGAGGCCAGTATGTCTAAGCTTGAATCTACTAAAATTGCAGATGAAGTTATCTATGATTGTTTGCAAATGCTCGGAGGTTATGGGTATATTGAAGAATATCCTCTGGCCAGAATGCTCAGAGATTCCAGATTAGGACCAATCGGTGGTGGTACATCGGAAATCCTAAAAGAGATTATTGCAAAGATTGTGATCGATGGCAAATCCTACAAACCGGCTACTAAGTAGGTCTTGCTGATAAACATCTTCAAAATCTATAATTTAATTACATAAGAGAAAATCCCTAACTTTGTGATATGACATTGTTAGAATCTTTTTATGAGTATTTATCAAAAGAAAAAAAATATTCGGAACATACACTAATAGCCTATAAAGATGATTTGTCATCTTTTAGTCATTATCTGATGACTAATTTTGACAGGAAAAATATTGAATATTCTAACTTTCAGGAATTAAGGTCCTGGATAGCCGAATTATCCGGTAATAAAATTTCAAACAAAAGTATAAATCGAAAATTAACCAGCTTAAGAACTTTTTTCAGATTTTGTTTAAAAATCAAAGCGATCAAGGCATCTCCGATGCAGGAGTTGAAAAGTCTGAGAACACCTAAAAACCTGAATACGCCATTTTCAGTTGATGAAATGAAGAAAGTATTGGATGCTTTAGTGGTTAAAGATTTTGAAACAGCCAGACAAAAACTTATAATTGAGTTGTTATACGCTACCGGAATGCGTAGAGCAGAATTGATTGAGCTTAAAGAGAACGATTTGGATTGCGAAAATCTTCTGGTCAAAGTAAAAGGGAAAAGGAATAAGGAAAGAATTATTCCTATACACAACAGAATAATAGAAAGTTTAAAAATATATCTGGCATATAAAACAGAATTAGGTTCGCATAATGACTATCTTTTGGTAACCAGAAAGGATACTAAAGTATATCCGGGTTTGATTTATAAGTCAGTTAAGGATATATTCAGTCATTTAACAACCAAATCAAAAACTAGCCCGCATGTTTTGAGGCATTCATTTGCCACACATCTATTGAATAATGGATCTGATCTAAATGCAGTGAAAGAGCTTTTGGGGCACGAAAGTCTTTCCTCAACAGAGATTTATACGCATAATAGCATCGAGCAGCTCAAAAAATCTTACGGTAAAAATCACCCAAGAAATGCTAAATAAGCGCATGCGAAAAAATATTGAAAAAAAATCAAAAATAATTTTCTCTAACAAAATTAAACTATATATATTTGCAATCCGTTAAAAAGACTGTAAAAGTCTTTAAGCCGATGTAGCTCAGCTGGCTAGAGCAGCTGATTTGTAATCAGCAGGTCGTGGGTTCGAGTCCCTCCATCGGCTC
>CAJXVZ010000070.1 GCA_913062845.1 uncultured Psychroflexus sp. | reverse complement strand
TTTGCCGAATCTACACCCGCTTCAACATCAGCCACTTCTTGCTCAGACAAAACAACCGACACAGCTTCTTTAAAAAGCTCATTGATTTTTTTGATTTGATTTTGTTTTTTAAGCTCTTTTCTTAGAATAGACATATTATTACACCTTTTAACTATTATTAATTATGGTTCAAAAATTTAAATATCAAATTTGTTTGATAAAGTTCTTTTGAAATTGGTTTTACTGTAAAGTCTTTTATAATTACGGTTTTTTTGAACGTAATTTTTTTGCTTGACAGTGTGACGCTTTCAAGTTTTAATTCTTGATTTAAAATATCAAAAAGTTTTTTTATTTTATTAGTTTTTTTATTATTTTTTTTAATGATTATATCTCCATTTGACTTTATTTTAGCTAAACCTCTCAATTTTTCTCCATTTCTGAAATGTATTGTTACAGGGTCTTGTGCAGAAACTTTTATAAAAACTAAAATTGCAAAAAGAGCGAGTATTTTTTTCATTTAACAAGTTTTTAAAATAAAAGCCTATCATTTCTGACAGGCTTTTTTATGAAGATACATTACTTTCTTTTATTGTCTCTATCCCTATTATCTCTTCTAGGCTTAGAAGAACGTTCCTTAAAACCTTCTGGTTTTGGTAAAAGTGCTTTGCGGGAAACTTTTTCTTTCTTTGTTTTTGGGTCAAAACCAAAGTATTTCACATCAATCACATCACCGATATTAACTACATCTGTGACGTTGTTTGTGCGCTCCCACGCCAATTCAGAAATGTGCAGAAGTGTTTCATTTCCAGGAGCTTCTACATATTCTACTACAGCTCCAAAATCTAATATTTTAATGACTTTCACTTCGTAAACACTACCTTTTTCGGGTTTAAAGAGCATGGCTTCTATTTTAGCCAATACTTTGTCAATTCCCGCTTGATTTGTACCAAGAATTTCAACTATGCCTTGTTCTGTTTCTTCATCTTCATTGATAACAATTGTAGTTTCTGTTTCTTTTTGAAGTTCCTGAATATTTTTTCCACCCGGACCAATCAAACTACCAATATATTCTCCCGGAATAGTTGTGGTGATAATTTTTGGCGCATGTGGCTTAACATTGCTGTTGGGTGCTGCAATAGTTTCTGTAATCTTTTCTAAGATATGTAATCTGCCTTCTCTTGCCTGTTTTAAAGCTTTTATTAAAACCTCATAGGATAACCCTTTGATTTTGATATCCATTTGACAAGCTGTAATACCATCTTCCGTACCAGTAACCTTAAAGTCCATATCACCTAAATGATCTTCATCACCCAGGATGTCAGATAATACAGCATATTTATCACCGTCAGAAATTAAGCCCATCGCAATACCCGAAACAGGTTTTTTTAGCTGAATTCCTGCATCCATAAGGGACATTGTGCCTGCACAAACTGTAGCCATTGAAGATGATCCATTGGATTCCAATACTTCAGATACAACCCTTACAGTATATGGACAATCCTCAGGAATCATATTTACTAAGGCACGCTGCGCTAAATTACCATGTCCGATTTCTCTTCTCGATGTCCCTCTTATAGGATAGGCCTCTCCCGTACAAAAAGGAGGGAAGTTATAGTGTAAGTAAAAGGTCTCTTCTCCCTGAAAAGTAGCATTGTCTATGGTATTGGCTTCTCTGGATGTACCAAGTGTTGTTGTAGCCAAAGCCTGAGTTTCACCTCTGGTAAAGACCGCAGAACCGTGTGTTGAAGGTAAGTAGTCTACCTCACACCAGATTGGTCTGATTTCAGTGGTTTTTCGGCCATCGAGTCTAATACCTTCATCTAAGGTCAGGTTTCGAATGGCGTTTTTATGGGCTTCTTTAAAATATTTTGAAACCATACCACCAAATTCTTCAAGCTCTTCTTCAGTGAACATAGATTGCACCTCTTCTTTGAGCGCTGAAAATGCTTCAGATCGTTCTTTCTTTCCTAAGCCTTGTTTTGCGATATCATAGGCTTTTTGATAAGTTGCGTCGTGTATTTTTTGCTTTAACTCTTCATTTTCAACAGCAGTCTCATATTCACGAATTGGCTTTTTTCCAACTTTTTCCACAAGTCTCTTTTGCATTTCACATTGTGCCTTAATGGCTTCGTGGGCAAATTTTATAGCTTCAGTCATATCCTCTTCAGAACATTCGAGCATTTCACCTTCTACCATTGCCACACTGTCTTCAGACGCACCAATGATCATGTCTATATCAGATTCTTTAAGTTGTGAACGGCTGGGGTTGATAATGAATTCACCATCAACGCGACCAACTCTCACTTCAGAAATAGGATACTCAAAAGGAATGTCTGATAACTGAATTGCTGCAGAGGCTGCAAGTCCCGCTAAAGCGTCCGGCATAACTTCATCATCATGTGACATAAGCTGAATCATCACTTGAGTTTCAAACTTATAGTCACTTGGAAATAAAGGCCTTAAAACTCTATCAACAAGACGCATGACAAGGATCTCTTCATTGCTTGGTCTTGCTTCTCGCTTTAAAAAACCTCCTGGATAACGACCTGCTGCTGCAAATTTTTCACGATAATCTAAGGTCAATGGAAAGAAATCCATTGTAGTTGGTGTGTAGGATGATACTACAGTACATAATAATACTGCGTTGCCCATTCTTACTTCAACAGACCCGTGAGCCTGCTTAGCAAGTTTACCGGTTTCGATAGAAATTTCTCTTCCATCGCCGAGGTCTAAAACCTCTTTAAATGTTTTTGGAATCATAATGTATTTTATTTAAGTTTCCGTCTTACGCGACGTTTCGGTTGTGTTGTTGTTGATGTTGTAAAAAACCAAAGGAAACTTAAAGTAAGGAAAGCAGATTCTTTGCATAAAAAAAGGGGCTAAGAAGCCCCTTAAATAATTATTTTCTTAATCCTAATTCTTTTACGATCGCTCTATATCGCATAATGTCTTTTTTCATTAAGTAATTTAGTAAGTTTCTACGCTTACCAACGGTCTTAACAAGGGTTCTTTCTGAGTTAAAATCCTTTGGATTTTTCTTCAAGTGATCGGACATGTGCTGAATACGTTTGGTCATCAACGCGATTTGTCCTTCTGTTGAGCCGGTATCTTTTTCGTTTTTACCGTGCTTTGCAAATAATTCTTTTTTTTCTTCTGTAGTGAGATACATGCAAATATTATTTCAATGATTATTATGTACGAGAACTTTTCTCGGCGGCAAAGATACACTATTATTTATTATAGGCAATGGCCTTGTGTAATTGATTAGAAGTATAAATGTTTTATAATTTGTCAAAACTACACTAATTTATAAATGACAATTTATTTTTCTGCTTGAAGCATCTATAGAAAATTTAAGACCGCTAGACTCAGCTAATTTTCATTCTCAGATATAATCCTTTCAGCCATACCTGTTTCTTTTTGTTTTTTCCCAACTTCATTATATTCAAAACGGTAGGTGTTATTTGTTGTGCTGAGAATTTTCATGTGCATTTGGTATTTATCAAGAATACTTTCCGGATTTAGCGGAGTAAGAATAAACTCGCATTCATTGATCCATCTGATTTTTGAAGTATCAACCTGATTCTTATATATCTCTATCTGAAAGCTGTCGTTTCTGATAAATACCGTTTTTTCAAGATTGCCATCTATAAGCGCTTCATATTTAAATTTTCCGATTTTAAAATCACTACAGTCTCTTTTCGGAGTATAGCAACCAACTAACACAGGAAATAATAAAAGATATAGATTTTTCATTTTACAAAAATAGGCCTTATTCAGGAGTGTAAGTCTTGAAAGATCCATTTTTATAAAAAATTACGATGCGTTCTATTTGACCATTATTGTCTTTTGGAATATCCGTGCTGACTTCAGCTTCATGACCTGTTGGTTTTTCTGTTTTTAGCGGACTCGCCGGTGTACTTACTGTTTTTGTAGTAGAGGAGTGGTCTTTGGGAAAACTTCCCTTGCCGTTGAGCAACCAGTAGAGTTCAACTTCAGGAAAGGTCTTAATTACTCTCATCACAAAATCCAGACTTGGTTTGTTCCTTCCGGATAGTAAATGAGAAATAGAAGCCCTGCCAACATCAATTTTATCAGCAAATGCCGAAGCATTCAAATCATAATAATCGAAGATTTGCTGTAAACGTTTCGAAAACTCATCCATGTTTACCATTGTAAACTATACTAAAAAATAATTCAACTTTACAAAAGTAAATAATAAATATGAATAAACCAGAGGTACTTAGATCATATGTGATATCCTTATTTAAACTTTAAATAAGTAGTTATAAATAATTGATAAATAGATTAATAAAACTTATATTAAACTGTTTTGGAAATATTCCTTAAGGATATGATAAAGGCATTTTACAGAGATAAACACTTACAGATCATCTGTAAACAAATGTAAAAAATGATATGTTTACGATTGTAAAATATTATCTATTTACATTTGTAAAATGGAACTAAACGGATATCTTAAAGACATTTTTGAAGATTATAAAATTGAGAACTTACAATTCTCAAGTCGATATTTACCTTATAAAGATTTAAACATTTTCCTGGAATCTCAATTGTCTGGGAATTTTACTAAAACCACAATAGGCTATTCAGAGTTGGGAAAACCCATTTACGCTTTGGATTTTGGAAAAGGGAATAAAAAAATTTTAATGTGGTCTCAGATGCACGGGAATGAGAGTACGACGACAAAGGCTATTCTGGACCTTATTAATTTTATGAGCATTTATGCTAATACAGCATATGTACGTACTATTTTTGAGAAATGTAAGATCAGGATAATTCCCATGCTTAACCCTGATGGCGCAAGTAGCTATACTAGGTTTAATGCCAATGAGATTGATTTAAACAGAGATGCCTTAGAAAAATCCCAGTTAGAAACCAAATCCTTTTTCGAATGTTTTAATTCTTTCGAGCCAGATTATTGTTTCAACTTACACGGTCAGCGTACAATATTTGGAGCAGGAGCATCAGAAAGCTCTGCTACAATGTCATTTCTGGCACCTGCTTATGATGAAATGCTTAGTATCAATAAACCTAGGGAAATTGCAATGAAGTTGATCGTAAGTGCTAATGAGCTACTACAAGACCTTATTCCAAACCAAATAGGTCGATATGATGATGCTCACAATATAAATTGTTACGGTGACTACTTACAAAGTCATAATGTACCAACAGTTTTATTTGAGGCGGGTCATTATAATAATGATTACTGCAGAAATAAAACGAGAAGATTTGTCTGCCTCAGTATTTTAAAAATGCTTTTTGTTATTGGAAATGATGCAATAGATAAATTTGATATTAAGGAGTATTTCAAAATTCCTTTAAACAAAAAATCTTTTTTTGATATCATCATCAAAAATGTAAAAAATGCAAAAAGTAATTATATAGGTATTCAATATGATGAAGAGCTTATAGATGGCAATATTGTGTTCAAACCTTACATAAAAAGCCTTGATGACTTAGATTCTTTTTATGCACATCGTTTAATTGATGCTGATAACAAATTTGTTTATGTCAACGGTTTAGATTTTATAGAGAAGAATACCGTCATAAATTCTTTAAAATTAGGCAATGAAGAACTTGGATTAAAATTAAAAAACTGTTGATAAGATTGTTTAAGATTTATAAAACAATATAAAAATCTTTATAAAAGTATTTATTCATTGCAAATAAAACATTATTTTTGCTGAAAAATTATTTAAAACGTAAAGCGCATGTCAAAAGTTAAGTTAGACGAAACTGATCACCAGATCTTAAATATGCTAATTGAAAATACCAGAACACCGTTTACTGATATTGCCAAGCAATTACTGATTTCTGCGGGAACAGTTCACGTGAGAGTGAAAAAGATGGAAGAGATGGGAATTATAACTGGTTCAAGTCTCAATCTGGATTACAAAAAATTAGGTTACACATTCATAGCTTATGTTGGTATATATTTGAAAAAGACATCACAAACTCAATTTGTTATCAACAGAATAAGTGAAATTCCAAATGTTACCGTTGCGAGCATTACTACTGGTAAATACAATATTTTTTGTAAGCTTAGAGCAAAAAACACCGATCATGCAAAAGAGGTTATTTTCAGAATAGATGACATAGAGGGTGTACAACGCACGGAAACTATGATATCACTAGAGGAAAGCATTAATGATAAAAAGCGACTAATGCATTCCATATTTAATGAGATATGATAAAAAACTTAAAAAGCCACAAATTGTGGCTTTTTTTATATCTCAAAATAACGATTGTATTCTCTTATTTCCTGTAGATTGATGCTGTTGGAGGACTTTTTTACTAAATTCATCAGGTAGATTAAACTTTCAACACCTGTGATTAGTTGTGTATCTTCATGTTCTCCTTCCAAAGGTTCATCGGTAGGGATAGGGATGATAAAGCCATCATTTTCTTCAATATGCTCGTATGCAAGTCTCAGTGATTTTGCGACAACAGGTCGTTTTTCTTCTACAGCAAAAACTCGTAGTTCTTTTAGTTTCTTAACTACTGTTTCAGAATCAATACCATTTTCAGAAACATTTTCAATGATTTCTGAGATTATTTTAAGTGCTTGTTTATTTTTCAAAATTTCCAAATTTTAATAAATACAAAAATATATTTTTTATTGCTTTTTCAAACTATACCAGGTGTTTTAAATGCTTTTTAACCTTTTATATTTTCAATAAACTCAGATTCTACTTACTTTTGCAGTTCCTCAAAAATAAATGGGAACTTTATGTTGACCAAAACTGCTGAAAAAGAATTATACGATTATCAGGAAAGAGACCTTGAAAGAATTTTTGAATATATCGAAAATGAAAGAGAGGATTTTAATTTACTATACCAATTACCAACAGGTGGAGGAAAAACCGTTGTTTTTTCTGAAATTGTAAGAAGATACATTAATAAGACAAGAAAAAAGGTTATTGTTTTAACGCATAGAATTGAGTTGTGCAAACAGACTTCTAAAATGCTTAAGCAGTTTGGTGTAAACAATAAGATCATCAATTCACAGGTAAAGGAATTAAGTGATGATAATGATTATATGTGTTTTGTGGCTATGGTAGAGACCTTGAACAACAGGCTTAATGATGAAAAAGTTACGCTGAAAAATATAGGTCTTACAATAATTGATGAGGCGCATTATAACTCATTTACCAAATTATTTAAATTTCTCGAGCAGACATTTTTACTTGGTGTTACGGCCACGCCTTTAAGTTCAAACATCAAGTTACCCATGTATAAGAATTATGACAAATTGCTTGTGGGTGAATCTATACCAAGCCTGATTGAAAGGGGGTATCTGGCTAAGGCAAAAACATATACTTACAACGTTGGTTTAAGTCAGCTTCAGGTCGGTATTAATGGAGATTATACTGTGAAATCTTCAGAAGATCTGTATACTAATATGAACATGCAGTCAAAGCTTTTACAGGCTTACGAAGATAAATGTAAAGGTAAGAAGACCCTTATTTTTAATAATGGTATCAATACTTCCTGGTATGTGTACCATACCTTCAAAGAAGCTGGATATGAAATTAAGCACTTAGATAATACCCACAATAAAAAGGAAAGAAAAGAAATCCTGAAATGGTTTAAAGAAAAACCGGATGCTATTTTAACCTCAGTCAGTATACTTACAACCGGTTTTGATGAACCTACTGTTGAGAATATCATTCTTAACAGAGCTACAAAGTCACTAACACTTTATTTTCAGATGATTGGCCGTGGCTCCAGAAAGTTACCAAACAAAGATTCCTTTAACGTTATTGATCTCGGTAATAACTTTGCACGATTTGGTCCCTGGGATGCTAAAGTGGACTGGCAGATGATTTTTAAAAATCCTGACTATTTCCTGGATAATGTGATTTCAGATGAAGAAATTGAAAGTCAGTTTGTTTACGAAATGCCGGAAGAGATCAGAGAAATGTTCAAAAACACTGAGGACATAAGTTTTGATATCAAAAAACGTTACGATGAAACTGTCAACAATGGAGAAAAATCTAAGCTTGTACTCGAGGAGTCCATAGAACAACACGCTCAAATGTGCGTTGAAAATTCCGAAGATGTCTTTGATGCCAGAATTTTGGCTAGAGAGTTAAAGGACGATATACAATACAGAATAAAGCAATACTCCAAATGTATAATCAGAAATACAAAAAATTACAGGGATTGGCTTTATGAAGATTATACAAGAAAACTAAGATCAAAAATCAATGAATTATTTATGGACTGATAATCCTACAGAATTCCAAAGATTAATAATCCGTAAATCAAAAATCTTACAAATCTCAAAGAACCAAAAATCAAATAGTTTCCAAATGGAAATTTTATAATTCCGGCAGCAATGCTGGATATGGCAAAAGGTAAGGGTAGGAGTGCACCAACAATAATAAGCAAACCACCCCATTTCCTCATATTCTTTATATGCTTTGCCATTTTTACTTCCAGATAAACAAATACACTTGGAATATTTGCTATCCCACGGCCGAAAAAGTATGAAATAATACCGCCCAAGTACGACAATACTGCTAAAATACTCAGGAATAGCCAAGGATATTCGTATTGATCACACCAGGCAATAAAAATTTCAGGAGGAATTAGCCCTAAAATAGATTCCGAAGCAAAGAATACAGCAAAAACACCAACCGGGTGAAAGTTCTCAGTGACATACTCAAGAATTTTTTCAATAGGCATTACAAAAAAATGAATGCCTAAAACAATACCAATAAATATCACAATTGGAGGTGTTGCTTTAATTAAACTACGACCTATGAAATTATAAAAACCAGTGTATGTATAGTATTGATGAAGTAGCTTCCATCTTGGTTTTTTTTTATTTTTTAGCTTTTCGGGCATTAAATTTTATTTTCAATTATAATTATAAGTACAATTTGCTATTGAAATATTTTGCAAAAGTACGATAAAATATAGCTTATTATAAGGTTCATGCGATACTTAAATCAAATAATAATGTGAAAATATTTATAAAATAATCCTGACTGACTTTAACACAGATTAGTTGCAAACTATATCAGTTAATATCAAATTCACAATTCAGCGAATAGCAACTGTAACTACAGGTTTAAAGCATATTGCCTTTATTCTGGTTTATTATTTTGTGACAAAAAACTTTTAAGTTTCTTTTCAATAATTATCACTTTCGCCGCTACGCTGCCAATAATGATGAACAATGTAATTGCTATGGCAAATTCTATTTTTGGACGAAATATAAGACCAGGAAAACTTAATAAAACCTGAATAAAACCAATTATCATAAGGTATTTAGCTGATAGCTTTTGCGCAAAACACCAAACTGATTTATTTTGCATGGAAGTTTTTGTCCTGTAACCATAAAGATAATTTATTTCTTTTGGTGGCTTCTTTAGTAATATGAAACCGGCAATAATGAATATTACTCCGCAGGATATCAATCCCAGAAATATCGGGTTATAAAAAAATGGATATTGATGATAAAAAACAATATCCATTTTTTATTTAATTAGCAGTTTGATGTTCTATTTCTATAGTCAATTCTTTAGAATCGTCATCAAAATCCATTTTAATATGATCACCTGTCGTGATATCAGAATTGACGATTTTTTCCGCTAAAGCATCTTCTATATATTTTTGAATCGCTCTGTTTAGTGGTCTTGCACCATATTGCTTATCAAAACCTTTTTCAGCAATAAATTTTTTGGCCTCTTCGGATAACTCAAAATTATACCCCATCTCTTCAATCCTCTTGTAAAGTTTGGATAGCTCGATATCTATAATTTTGAAAATATCTTCCTGTTCCAATGCGTTAAAAATAACCACATCATCTATTCTGTTCAGGAATTCAGGAGCAAAAGCCTTCTTTAAGGCGCCTTCGATAATTTTTCTTGTATTTGAATCTTCCTGTTCTTTTTTGGCTTTCGTACCAAATCCAACACCTTGGCCAAAATCCTTAATTTTTCTCGCGCCAATATTGGAAGTCATGATGATTATGGTATTTCTAAAATCTATTTTTCTACCAAGGCTATCTGTAATATAACCGTCATCAAGCACTTGCAGTAACATATTGAATACGTCGGGATGTGCTTTTTCAATTTCATCAAGTAGAACTACTGCGTAAGGCTTTCTTCTTACTTTCTCCGTCAACTGACCACCTTCTTCATATCCGATGTACCCCGGAGGTGCTCCAATTAATCTTGATACAGCAAATTTTTCCATGTATTCACTCATGTCCAGCCTGATTAGAGCATCATCGTTGTCAAACAATTCCTTTGCCAGCACTTTGGCTAGCTGTGTTTTACCAACACCTGTCTGTCCTAAGAATATAAAAGAACCGATAGGTTTATTTGGATCTTTCAATCCTGCTCTGTTCCTTTGAATTGCTTTAGATATTTTAATGACTGCTTCGTCCTGACCAATTACCTTACTCTTTATGGCTTCAGGTAGTAACTTGAGTTTATTACTTTCCGTTTTGGCTATTCTGTTTACGGGAATTCCTGTTATCATGGAAATAACATCTGCTATATGATCTTCGGTAACGGTAATTCTGTTTTCCTTAGATTGCTTTTCCCATTCCTGCTGTGCGATTTCCAGTTCTTGCTCAACATTTTTCTCATCATCTCTTAGCTTAGCGGCCTCTTCGTATTTCTGCTTTTTGACGACCATGTTTTTATGCTCTCTGATATCGTCTAATTTCTTTTCGAGATTGAGAACTTTTTGAGGCACTTTTATATTTGTTATGTGTATTCTGGATCCCGCTTCGTCCAAAGCGTCTATTGCTTTGTCCGGCAAAAACCTTTCGGTCATATATCTTGAAGTCAGTGTAACACAGGCTTCAATAGCCTCTTCTGTATAAGCAACACTATGGTGATCTTCATATTTGCCTTTTATGTTATTCAGAATTTCAATGGTCTCTTCCTTATTGGTAGGTTCAACGATTATTTTCTGAAAACGTCTTTCTAAAGCACCATCTTTTTCAATATTCTGTCTGAATTCGTCCAGTGTAGTAGCTCCAATACATTGAATTTCACCTCTGGCAAGTGCTGGTTTAAACATATTACTGGCATCCAGACTTCCTGTTGCACCTCCGGCACCAACAATGGTATGTATTTCGTCTATGAATAAAATAATGTCATCGTTTTTCTCCAGTTCATTCATTACGGCTTTCATTCTTTCCTCAAACTGCCCTCTATATTTAGTGCCGGCCACGAGGCTTGCCAAATCTAACGTTACAAGTCTTTTGTCATAAAGGATACGAGAGACTTTTCTTTGAACTATTCTTAATGCAAGACCTTCTGCAATTGCACTTTTACCAACGCCCGGCTCTCCAATGAGGAGTGGATTGTTCTTTTTTCTACGACTCAAGATTTGAGAAACACGTTCTATTTCTTTTTTTCGACCTACTACAGGATCAAGTTTACCTTCTTCTGCCAATGCCGTAAGATCTCTCCCGAAATTATCAAGCACCGGTGTCTTAGATTTTTTAGACGTAGTGGATTTTGAACTTTTACTGCTTTCAAAAGGATTTTTCCTTTTATTGTCATCATCAGAATCATCTGAAAGTGAACTTGCAGTCGGAGATTCAATGAAGTCATCCTCCATGCCTTTAAGTGCTTTAAATTTATCTTTCACTATATCGTAATCAATTTTAAATTTATTCAATAATTTAGTTGTTGGGTCATTATCATTCCTTAATATACAAAGTAGCAAGTGTGCCGTGTTAATTGAGGAACTTTGAAATAATTTGGCCTCTAAAAATGTTGTTTTCAGCGCACGCTCTGCCTGCCTGGTAAGGTGTAAATTCTTTTTTTCATTAGAAATATGCACCGGATTCGGCTCAGTAGGATTAAGTATCTCTACTTTTCTTCTCAGATGGTCAAGATCAATAGCCAGAGAATTAAGAATATCTATAGCCATACCATCGCCTTCTCTCAGTAATCCAAGCAACAAATGCTCTGTTCCGATAAAACTATGACCTAACCTCAGTGCTTCTTCTTTGCTAAATGCAATTACATCTTTTACTTTTGGTGAAAAATTGTCATCCATATTAAAAAAATCTTTTCTCTATAATGTGTTCAAATACTGCGCCAATACTTTAGCAAATAACGATTTTTTTATTTAAAACCCTCACAAAATACTGCTAAGTTATCAACGAATATACTATAATTCTTTGTTAATAAAAAATAGGGATTTCCTTTATCCGTATATCTTACTTGGGTAAAATTAATTAAATTAGCAGACTACAAAACTTTAAACAAAATAAAATTATAAAATGGCAGACAAAGAACAGCTTATTCCTATCAACATAGAGGATGAGATGAAAACCGCCTACATAGATTATTCTATGTCGGTTATCGTTTCTCGTGCTTTACCAGATGTAAGAGATGGATTAAAACCGGTTCACAGGAGAGTACTTTACGGTATGCATGAACTGGGTATAACCTCAAATAAATCTTATAAGAAATCAGCTCGTATCGTGGGTGAAGTCCTTGGTAAATATCATCCTCATGGTGATACTTCAGTTTATGACACCATGGTCAGGATGGCTCAGGAATGGAGTATGAGGTACCAACTCATTGATGGTCAGGGTAATTTTGGTTCGGTAGATGGTGATAGTCCGGCAGCAATGCGATATACGGAGGCAAGAATGCAGAAGCTGAGTGAGGAGATGTTGTCTGACCTAGATAAGGATACCGTAGAACATCAGCTGAATTTTGATGACACCATTGAAGAGCCAACAGTGCTTCCTACCCGTGTACCCAATCTTTTGGTAAACGGTGCAAGTGGTATTGCTGTTGGTATGGCAACAAATATGGCACCTCATAATTTAAGCGAGGTTGTAGACGGCACAATTGCTTACATTGATAATAATGATATTGAGATTGAAGAGCTCACCGAACACATTAAAGCTCCGGATTTTCCAACAGGTGGAATTGTTTATGGTCACGATGGCGTGAAGGAGGCCTATAAGACAGGGAAAGGCCGTGTTGTTATGAGGGCAAAATCTCATTTTGAGGAAGTGAATGGTAAAGAATGTATTGTTGTTACCGAAATTCCTTATCAGGTCAACAAAGCTGACATGATTAAGAAAACAGCAGATTTAATCAATGATAAAAAGCTTGAAGGCATATCTCTTATACGAGATGAATCTGACAGGAATGGTATGCGTGTAGTGTATTTTCTTAAAAGAGATGCTGTTCCAAATGTTGTCCTGAACACATTATTTAAGCATACGGCTTTACAATCAAGTTTTAGTATAAACAATATTGCTTTAGTTAAAGGGAGACCTCAACTTCTTAACCTTAAAGATTTAATAAGCAACTTTGTTGAGCACAGACATGATGTTGTCGTGAGGCGAACAAAGTTTGAATTAAATAAAGCTGAAGACAGAGCTCACATTCTTGAAGGTCTTATCATAGCTTCAGACAATATTGATGAAGTAATCGCGCTAATCAGAGCCTCATCCAATGCCGAAGAAGCGAGACAAAAATTAATTGAGCGTTTTGAGCTTTCTGAAGTACAGGCAAGAGCAATCGTTGAAATGCGTTTGAGACAACTCACCGGATTAGAGCAGGATAAACTAAGAGAAGAATACGACGAACTTCTTAAAACTATTGAGGACCTGAAAGATATTCTGGCCAATGAGGACAGAAGAATGACTATCATCAAAGAAGAGCTCCAGGAAATCAAAGATAAATATGGTGATGAAAGACGTTCTGTAATAGATTATGCAGGCGGTGACGTTAGCATGGAAGATATGATTCCTGATGAACAAGTGGTTATTACAATTTCTCATGCGGGCTATATCAAAAGAACTCCACTTACCGAATATAAAACCCAAAGTCGTGGTGGCGTTGGTCAAAAAGCTTCAACAACCAGAGATGAAGATTTCCTGGAATACATATTTGTAGGAACCAACCACCAATACATGTTGTTCTTTACAAAGCATGGTAAATGTCATTGGATGAGGGTTTTTGAAATCCCAGAAGGCAGTAAAACTTCTAAGGGCAGAGCTGTTCAGAATCTTATGAATCTCGACCCTGAAGACAAGATACAGGCTTTCATTTGCACAAAAGACCTTAAAGATGAAGAATATGTAAATAGTCATTTTGTATTAATGGCTACCAAAAAAGGTCAGGTCAAGAAGACCTCGTTGGAGCAATATTCCAGACCACGAACCAATGGCATAAATGCTATAACTATTAAAGACGGTGATGAATTGTTATCAGCCAGTCTCACGACCGGAGATAGCGAAGTTATGCTTGCTGTTAAGAGTGGTAAAGCCATTCGTTTTGAAGAAAGTAAAACACGACCGATGGGCAGAACAGCAGCAGGAGTCAGAGGAATTACATTAGCCGGCGATGATGACGAAGTTGTAGGCATGATTATTGTCAATAATCCTAAAGAAGATACTGTTCTTGTTGTTTCGGAAAATGGTTATGGTAAAAGAACCTTTATTGATGATCCTGAAAGCGGAGATCAAATTTACAGACTCACAAACAGAGGTGGTAAAGGTGTAAAAACCATTTCCGTAACTGAAAAGACAGGAAGTCTGGTATCTTTAAAGTCTGTGACAGACCAGGATGATCTCATGATCATAAAGAAATCTGGTGTTGCCATTAGAATGTCTATGAATGAATTAAGAACAATGGGTAGAGCTACTCAGGGTGTTAAGCTCATAAATATAAAGGACGGTGATGCCATTGCTGCAGTAGCTAAGGTTATGGTTGAAGATGAAGAAGAAGACAGTACAGATATTAAATCAGAAGACACAACTGAAAATAACGAAGAATCTAACAATTAAAATAAACAGAAATTAAATTTTTAAGATGATGAAAACTAAAATGATTTTTACTTTATTATTATGCTTTTCAATTTCAATTTATGCACAGAAAAGAGAAATTAGAGATGCAGAAAAAGCAGTAGAAAACAAAGAATACGATGAAGCCAAATCTTTACTGAAGCAGGTAGAGGACACCTATACCAACGAAAATGAGAGATGGCAATCCACATATTTGCTTACTAAAGGTAATGCCTATCTTGGAGATGGATTGAGCACTTCTATTGAAGATTTTAAGACAGCAGCTCAGGCCTTCCAGGAAGCCATAGACCTTGGAGAAGATGAGGAAGATGCAATCGCAGCAATGGATAAGCTTAGAGCAGACCTTGTAAATAGTGCTGTAGAAGACCAAAAAAAGAAGAAAAATCTTGTTGCAGCAAACAAGCTTTACGAATCCTACAAATTAGGAAAACAGGATACACTTTATCTTTACTATGCTGCAAATAGTGCACTAAACGCCGGAGAATACGATATGGCTTTGGACTATTACAAAACGCTTATAGATCTGGACTACAATGGTTCGCAAACACTCTATCAGGCAAAAAATGTAGATACAGGTGTAATGGAGACTTTTGGTAGCGAAGTTCTAAGAGATGCTTCTGTAAGATCTGGTACTCATGTTGAACCTAACGATGAGGTTACACCTTCCAAAAAAGGTGAAATTGCAAAATTTGTTTCTCTTATTTATATTGAACAAGACAAGCCTGATCAGGCCATAGAGGCCATGAAGATTGCCAAGGCCGAAAATCCAAATGATATTCCGCTTATGCAGGCTGAAGCTGATTTGTATTATAAACTGGGTGATATGGAAAGATATAGCGAAATAATGTCTGAGATATCTAAATTAAGCCCTGATGACCCTGTGATTTTTTACAATCTCGGTGTTAGTACAGAAAAACTTGAGGACTTTGACAAAGCCAAAGAATTTTATCTGAAAGCCATAGAGCTTGATCCGGAAATGGCCAATGCCTATAATAACGTTGCCAGTATCATTTTAAAGGAAGACAGAATAATTACCGAAGAAATGAATAAATTAGGTATGTCAACGGCAGATACTAAAAAATATGATGAATTAAAAGAGAAGAAAATTCAGATTCTTCAGGAAGCAATTCCATATCTTAAAAAGACGATTGAATTGGATTCTACTAATGTAAATGCGATGAAATATCTGAAAAGTATTTATTACCAAACTGGCGAAAATGAAAAGGCTAAGTCAATTGATGAACTTATAAAGACTGCAAAAGCCAATTAATAATCAAGAAATATTAACCAAAAAAAAGTCTCGATAAATCGAGACTTTTTTTTTGCGCTAACTACTGATGGGTTGTCATTTTCTCTTTCCTTTTCTGTAATTGTCTTTTAACCTCGTCAATACTTTTACTGATGGCTGCTTCAAAGGATTTTTCATTTGAGGACGTAAAAATATTCTGTCCGGGAGCACTTATTTCAATCTCACAAATCATACCTGTTTCCGGACTTGAAGTGTTTTCTTTTTTAATAAATACTTCCGCCCTGACAATCCAGTTATATCTATCTTTCAGTTTATTTAGTTTTTTAGAAGTGAATTCTTCCAGTCTTTCACTAGCTGAAACGTGTACGTAATTAAAATTGATATCCATATACTTAATTTTTAATTTCTACTAAGATAATAATAATCACCCAAATCTGAAATCTCTTTTGTAGATTAATTGATAATTATCATATGATCTGCAAACATTAATAAATTATCATATCTGTAATTTACAAGCACTGAACATCATTTATTAATTAGATGTTAAAAAAAAATTATCTGATTAAACGCTATTATACCAGTATTGATGAGTTACAGCTACTAATAGTCTATCAAACAACTTATTACCAAAGTAT